>QHZV01000425.1 GCA_003224785.1 Acidobacteriota bacterium | reverse complement strand
GCGGAAGGCCGGGCAGGCACATGATTCCGAGTCGAGCCGCTATTTAATGGAAGAAGCGCAGCTCTTTATTGACGCTGCGTACAGCTGCAGCAATCGACTGGGCACACTCGTGACTGCGTGAGCAAAGCTTTTAACCGCAAAGTTCGCAAAGAAGATTAGGACGGAACTGATCACAGCGAGGAATTGTGAGTAGCAGAGGCATCGAGGCAATCGTTCAG
>QHZV01000424.1 GCA_003224785.1 Acidobacteriota bacterium | reverse complement strand
GGACGCTGGGGCATTCGCTATAACCGGAAAGCTGCAGTCGCCGGGAGCAATCAGGATCGGCTAATCCAGAGCGCCAGGGCAGCCCTGCTGGCGGCTCAATGTTTGCAGCAGGATACAAGGCTAAATGGTAAGTGCAACTTTAATGGTAGTGAGATTGAATTGATTGTGAATGACCGGCTGCTGGCGCCAAATACAGCCGAAACCAGAGAGCTATTGCAGGCTGAAATCCGTTCGTTTGCGCAGACGCTGTTTGGCACAGCTGAATACTCTGTTACTTTCGAAACTGATCCCCGCAAGTTGTCCGGCGTGCGAATCCAAGCCGGGCAGCGCAC
>QHZV01000423.1 GCA_003224785.1 Acidobacteriota bacterium | reverse complement strand
CAGAACCTGGTGGCGCCGCTTTCCTCCGACCAACTCTGGCGCAAGCCGTATTCGTACGGCAACAGCATTGGGAACCTCGTCCTTCACCTCACAGGCAACTTGAATTACTACATCGGAGCGCAGATTGCCGGGACCGGCTACATTCGGCACCGCGACGAGGAGTTCACGGACGGCGGCAAATCCAAAGCCGACCTGATGCGCGATTTTGATGTCGCAACCGAAATGGTGCTCTCGACCATTGCACGGCAAACTGACGCGGACTGGGTTTCGCCATACTCGGCCGTGAACGAGCCCGAATCGGAAAATCGTTTTACGGCCGTTTTCCGTTGCGCCGGCCATGCGTATCACCACGTCGGCCAGATGATCTACTTGCAAAGGGAAGTGCTGAAAAACCAGTGAGCCATGAGGTAGGGCAACCTACGTTCAGGTGTGGTCTAAATGCAATGTCCGATAACAAGTATTATGTACACTCACCAAGGCGGCTTGATACAAGCGATCCGAAATTGTTTATTGGAGGCATGGGCCGGGGCTTTTTTGCCTCGCGGTCAGTTACGAATATCGGACATTAACTGCTCGACTTCGGCCTTCAGATCGGCAGTGAGAGGCAAGAATGGCAGACGCGGTGGACCGCCGTAGTAGCCGTTTAAGTCGGCGGCATACTTCAGTGCGGGAATGCCGAGTTCGCTGCCGACTCGAGTGGATGCGCTCAAAATTCGTTCTTGTTTAATTCGCGCTAGTTCAGTATCGCCTTCCTTCCACGCGGCGTAAATTTCGTAACAGGCAGTCGGGGCGGGAGAGGCAAAGGCGAGAACTGCTCCGACGGCTCCTGCTTCGAGCGATGGAAGCAGGCGTTGAGCGGCACCTGCGAGGACCTGGAAGCCGACTTCTTTTTGGCGAGTCTTGCGGCTGGAAATTGTTGTGGTGGCAGAAGAGGACTCAGATGTTCCGGGTCCCGGCGTTGCGGCCCGAGGTCCCTGGGTCGCCGGACGGGCGGCGGCGCCCGTCTCCATACGGTCCGCGGAATTCAGCGTCTTCGTTTGATGAGCTGGTCGAGTCAGCTTTCAGCATTCGTGGCGTCACTGCGGCGAAGGTTTCTGTTACGGTCGCAGTGTGTTTGATGTGGCGCGTGCCTTCCACGATCTGGCGAATTTTCGCGGCGTCGCCGCCGGATTCCTTGATCCCGATGATGTTCGGGTGATCGGCGAGCTCGATCACCATTTCCGCAGCCATATCATATCCGGTGAAAACGGGGACGCTGTAAATGAGCAGCGGCAGCGGTGAGCGGTCGGCAACCGTTCGATAGAAAGCTAAAAGAGCGGCAGGCTTCATCTGCGGACGATAAAAATGCGGCGTGCGTACCAGTGCGGCGTCATAACCAAAATCGGCGGCATACTCAGTCAGTCGCAAAGTTTCGATCGCTGATTCAGCGCCGGTCCCGGCGATCAGAACCTTATGCGGCGCACAGGAGTGGCGCGCAGTACGGAGCACTTCCCTTCTCTCTTCGTCGGAGAGCATGATCGCCTCTCCGGTTGAACCGAGTACGACAATGCCAGCCACCGGAGTCTTCGAGTAACGCTCGACGTTGTGCTCAAGCTTTTTCAGATACACGCGTCCGTCGGGATAGACGTGGAGGAGCATGTGTGTGTGGCGTTCGGAATGATTGTAAATGTTTCAGCCGTGCGTCGGGCACTCGCACGTGATATGCAACAGCCCGGTTGCGCTAATAACGTCGAGTCACTGCGCGGCCGTGGTTGGGTCAATTACGCTAGTAATTTCTGTCACCCTGGTGGCCGGAAATCCACTCAGTTTGGCGTGCTTCTGAATGACTTCCTCATCCTTGGCCAGGTACACGCAGAATATTTTGTCGGCGGCTATGTATGACTCCTGCCACTGAATCTCCGGCCCAAGCTGCGCCAGCGCGTCGTTGGACTTCCCTGCTGCGTCGCGCAGCTGTTGTGAATTCAGCGTGCCGATATTTGGAATCTCCCGCTCAATCACGAATTTCTTCATAAACAATCTCCATTTACTCGAGCAATTTGCAACCGATGATTCACAGTAAGGCCAGAATTCCCTTGTCACAAGATGGCAGATATGCCATTGTAGGTAGGTACTCAGGCCATCGCTTCGCGAAGCGTAAATGTGCTGGACATCACCGTTCTACTTCTTGATCAGAGTTTCTCCTCCACTGCGATTGGTCCCATGGAGGTCTTTCGACATGCCGGCTCGTTGTGGAACATGCTCACCGGAACCACGCCGAAGCCTGCTTTTGAAGTGACCACGGCGTCGGCGAATGGAAAGGCGGTGCTCTGCGATGGACCACTTCACATCAAGCCCATGTGCGCTCTGAGGGACGTTCGTAAGACCGATCTCATATTCGTTCCGACCACCGGCCTGGGGATTGATGATGTGGTTGAACGCAATGCCGCGGTTGTGCCTTGGTTGAAGAGCTGGCAGAAACGTGGGGCTGCAATCGCCAGTGTGTGCTCAGGCGTGGGCTTGGTTGCGGCAACCGGTATGCTCGATGGCAAGCGCGCGACTACGCATTGGGGGCTTGCTCAACGTTTTCGCGAGAAGTATCCGAAGGTGAAGTGGATGCCGGAGCTTATGGTGACTGAAGACCAAGGCTTCTACTGCGGAGGCGGCGTGCATGCGTCTCTTGATCTCAGTTTGTATCTGGTGGAGAAATTCTGCGGTCATGATATTGCGATGCAGACAGCTAAGGCATTGCTGATTGAGACGCCGCGGGCTTGGCAATCTGGATTCGCGATTGTGCCTTTAAAGACTGAGCACAACGACCAGGCGATCTCGAACGCGCAGGAGTGGCTGCACGAGAATTTCCATCACACATTTCCGCTGGAATCGCCGGCGCGGCGGGTTGGAATGAGTCTCCGCAATTTTGTGCGCCGATTCAAGCATGCCACCGGAGACAGCCCGCTGATGTATCTACAAAAATTGCGCATCGCGGCCGCACGCCGTTTGTTGGAGAATAATCACCGCAGCGTGCAAGAGATCAGCGACGCGGTCGGCTATCAGGACGTGGCGTTTTTCCGCCAATTGTTTCAGCGACACACGGGAGTATCGCCGAGTGCGTACCGGGAGAAGTTTGGAGTGTGATTTAAGGCACGAGGGTGCGGCCCGTCCACGCTTTGCATGCGCGGGAATTTTGGACTGTATTGAAATTGGAAACCCACTTTGGCCGTAGAGTACTGGGGCTAGAATGGGGACCCTCACGCGTTAACTTCCAAGAGGAGCTCATGGACATTCGATCAATTCAGAAACCATTTAAGGAACAGTATC
>QHZV01000075.1 GCA_003224785.1 Acidobacteriota bacterium | reverse complement strand
CGTTGGTGTATTCGTCGAACCGAAAACTGTGGAAAGTATGGCCGCGACTCTAAGAAGCACAAACCTAGCCGTCAACGAAAGGTCATCGGCGGCGCTGCAGGTGGAGGTGCGGCTTGCACGTGCAACACAAACGGATAAATTCGATTTAGACGTTTCGTTCCGAGCCGAAGCTGGCATCACAATCCTGTTCGGCGCGTCCGGCGCCGGAAAGACCACGCTGCTTGACTGCATTGCAGGACTGCAGACCCCTGATTCCGGACAGATCCAACTCGCCGGGCGCGTACTATTCGATTTGGGAAAGCACGTCAATCTCCCAGTCCAGAACCGACGTATTGGATACGTCTTTCAGGACCTCGCGTTGTTCCCACATCTCAGTGTCGAATCCAATGTCGCATACGGATTAACAGGAATCGATGCGCCGGAATGCCGACACCGCGTGCACAAAGCGCTCGATTCTCTGGATATTCTTTCGTTACGAGATCGGCGCCCGGCGCAACTATCCGGCGGAGAGCGGCAGAGAGTCGCATTGGCACGAGCGCTGGTCACTGAACCTTCCATTCTGCTTCTTGACGAGCCTCTGGCTGCGCTCGATTTCCCGGTGCGGATGAAAATTGCTGACGATCTGCGGCGCTACATTCAAAATCTTCCTGTCCCAGTTTTGTATGTGACCCACAGCCGCGAAGAAGTTTTTACCCTTGGTGAAAGAATGTTGGTGCTGGAGCGAGGCAAGATCATCGCCCAAGGTACACCGCACGAAGTGCTCTCTGCGCCACGCGGTGAAACCGTCGCGCAGCTTGCCGGATTCGAAAATATTTTTGACGCTCAAGTCACCGCGATCCACGAAGACCGCGGGACCATGACGTGCCTGGTCGGCTCATTGCGTTTCGAAGCTGCGCAAGTGGAGCTTGAGACGCCGCTGGTCCGCGCGGAGCCAGGTGCCAGGTTGCGACTCGGAATCAGCGCTGGAGATGTTCTGCTGGCCACGTCAGCGCCGGTGGGCTTGAGCGCTCGGAACATTCTCCCGGGGCGGGTGCTCTCACTGGTTCAGCGAGACATGATCATCGTGGCGCGAGTAGATTGCGGAGTCGAAGTGTCAGTCCATCTAACTCTGGCCGCGCGCGACTCACTGGAACTCAAGCCCGGCCGCCAGGTCTGGCTGATTGTGAAGACCCACTCGTGCCATTTGCTAGCGGAGTGAATTGGGTATATTCGCAGCCTGTTCGATCCTCTGCACCTCAATAATCCCCACCCAGTGTCCCTGTCGCCGCCGAACATACACGAGCCTTCCGCCGAGCACTCCGGCCGCTGCCTCTGGCGGAAGGTCACGATGGAAGCCGAAATAGCGTGCTTTCCATTCCTGCCATTTCTCCCAGCGATCGAAAATCGTGCGCGGTTGATACTTGGTCGAAAACACCAAAGCCACATCGAATCGCGAACTTGCGTCCGCCGTTGATAGCAGTTGTTCTGCGGTGAAATCTTCGATCTGCACAACGCGCATCGGTCTCTCGACGTATCCCACCTCGGGCTTAGTCAGTTCGCCGGTGGCGGGCCATGCCGTGAGCACACGTGCATTCGGATAGCGTGCCTGCAGCCAGCGCTCGGCATTCTGATGCAGGCGAATGTAGTCGCCGTAGGCGAGATTATCTTCGGGGGCAAAACCGTAAGGCGGATTCACGAACAGTCCGCCAACGAATGCAAGAGCGACAACTCCGAGCACCCAATTCGATATTTGCAATCTCCGCCAAACAGTTGACACACAAACCAGGATGACTAGTGGGACAACCGGCAGCATGTAGCGTGCGAGCACCGCGCCTCCCACAATTGCCATCGCGATCACATAGATCACTGCGACCGCTAGAAACGTGAGCTGAACCGGGACGGCGATCCTGGGTCGTGCGCCAGCGACGTCTTGAATTGGTGACTGCCGCATCGCCAACAGGCACGCGATGGTCAATACATAAAGATTCATATACCCCGTCGTATGCCAAATTCTCAGCAGCAGTGCCAGAACGATTCGCAATGGGTGCAGGTTTGCCTGGAAGTTGTACTGGAAGAATTCAGGATTGCCGAAGACGAATCCTGTGCGCGCGTAATGGTATGCGTACCAAAGGCCCAGTGGAAAAAGGGGCGCAAGGATGAACTCGGCAGCGCTCCAACCGGGAAGGGCACGAGTTCCACTCGTGCCGATACTGCTCTCTCCTTGACTCACGGCTTCAGCCTCTGAGGCTCGCCAGTGCCTCGTAATCACGCGCATCGAAACTTCCCACAGCAGCAATGCCATCGGCACCAAAATCGCCGTTTCTTTAGCAAGCGCCGCAAGCGAAAACCAGATTCCCGCGAGCCACACTCGTTTGCGGACGTAATACTCCAGCCCCCAAAAAATAAATCCGGCGGCCGGTAAATCCACTTGCGCCAGCGAACTCTGCGCAAAGAACACGGGATACACCGCCGTCAAGAATGTCGCCCACGTGGCCACGCTGAGACTGCTTACAGCCAGCGCCAGCCGGAACAATCCGAGCAGAGAAAACGCTGCGAGCAGCAGCATGGCGCATCTCGTAACCACCGGGCGGAAGCCCATAATCTTCCAGATCAATGCCAGCCATGCCATCACCAGCGGAGGATGTGCGTTGGACGGAGTTGAGTGCGGAATGAGCGATCCCGCCAGCAGATCGCGCGCAGCAGGAACGTAATATCCGGCTTCGTCCCAAAAGTAGGGAAGACGGAGCAGCGGCGCATGAGAAGCGATTAGAAGTGCTGCAATGAGTGCGAACAGGGCGACGTTGCGCGGCATGCCGAGATGAGCGCCTGGGTTCAGTTTCAGTGTACCGGGCCAGGAACAGCTTGCACTCGCGGATCGAGTTTGATCTCGCCGAATGTGCTTTCGTAGTTGGTCACGTTCTGCTGGAGGATCGCCGCCAACGCCTTCGCCTGCTGCGGGCTCAGATAAATTCCCTGAAAATTGCGCACTTCGACCTGATTCTCCGTTTGCTGCTGCATGGTCCCGAAGACCAGAAAAAAGTCCCAAACATTCACGCGCACCTGAACGCTGTTGGCATAGGTCTCGCGATAATCTGAAGTGCTTACGACATTAAAATTGGGCTGAGTAGGATTGATCATACGGGACACAGTGTAGCGGGAATGAGCGGAGGAAGGAAGCGGTTTCAGAAGCCTGGGTTCGTTCTAACGAACAATCAACTATGGTGCCGGGAACAGGACTTGAACCTGCACGCCTTTTACGGCACTGGATCCTAAGTCCAGCGCGTCTGCCAATTCCGCCATCCCGGCGCGATCTCCATTCTAAATGACGCCTGAAAGGCCTATTCGCGACTACGCAGCGGAAAGAGCGTTCTCGAAGGCTCCCAGAACATGCTCACCACCGCTTCCGCACCAATTCTCGGCAGGCTTCGCTGAACGCGCTCGCGGAGATCGGAGTACTCCTGAGTTCCGGCAAACAGATCGCGCATTAACTCGCGGAAACTTTTACTTCGTACAGTCAGTTGCAGCATTCGCTCTACCACCGGCCTACCCATCCACTTGCCGCCGTAGAACCGACCGGCGATGCGGGAGGCATGTTCAAGCTCCGGCAGAAAGTCTTCTTGAACGAATGCAGAATATTTCTCAGGCGCATCTTGCTCAATCGCATTCGCCAATAGTTCCGCCGATCGCAGTGAGTAATAAATCCCTTCACCAGTAATCGCATCAACGAATCCGGCGGCATCGCCGATCATTGCCCATCCGTTGCCGGAAATCGGACGACCCAAAGCTTTCACCGTCAGTGAGGGAATAATATGGGCATAGAAACGTGCGCCTTCAAGGCTGAGGCCAAATTCCGGAAGCGAGTCGTCGAGCACGCGTCGCAGGCCGGCCGTATTCATCCCCTGCATGCGTCCGCATATTCCTACTGAAAAATGATCGGCGCGAGGAAACACCCAAATGTATCCATACAATTCTTTCAAGAATTTGATCTGGACGGTTTGGTGGCTTCCCGGAATGTAGTAGCCGACGGCGATCGTAAAATTCTCGGGTCCCTGCGGCGTCGAGAACTTTTCGCGAAACGAATTCCGAGCGCCTGTCGCCAGCACGACGAAATCCGCTGAATGTGTTTCCGAGGACGTACACAAAGCCCATCCTTCTGCGGTGCGATCAATGCCGGTCACCCGCGCATGACAAAATTGTGCTCCAGCCTGGCAGGCCCGCTCAAGCAGCAATCCATTTAGGACTTTGCGGGAAAAGATGGCAATCTGACGATCAAGCTGGAATGAAACGCCGCGCCCGGAAGGCGCAATGAGTTCGCAGTGGCTGATCCAGTTGCGCTCGGCTGCGGCTTCACGAAGGAATGGCCAGCGGGCAATCGCTTTGTCAGTAAGACCGCCCCCGCACGGTTTCTCCCAGGCAAGCTTTTCGTCGAAGAGGAGAACTTCGCGTCCGGAGCGCGCAAGCTGCGCAGCCACAAATGCGCCTGCGGGTCCACCGCCTACAACCGCAATTTTTCCAGGCACGTGCATCACGCGGACAATAGAAGATTGCCCTCGATGCTACTAGAGCTTCCGCGAGAGACACAAATGGCGCGTGCAACTTGCGATGCCGAATGGCGTCAGCTTACTGCTGCATCAGCATCATCTGCTGGTAAACCGCGATCCCGGCAATCGCCAGGATCAGTACCGCCGAAGCGGTACCCAGCACTTTTACGAATGGGCCAAGCTTATTCACCTTGGCCATAATTTCCACCTGTTCCCGGGCCATATGGGCATCGGAGTCGCCCAGAAACAGCTGGTCATCCTCTTGCATTGTCAAAGTGCCACGGTAGATCAGGAGAGCAATCAGGGCCGCCGTGAGCACGCCCCATGTGATCAGAAGCACGATCAGACTGGACATAGTCCACCTCGTACAGGCGAGCGTCTTATATCCGTCGGGGCCCCATGAAAGGCCCGTGGGCGGGTTTATACGGGGATTATAGCTCCAGACGGGAGCTCTGGAAGAAGGATTTTCAGGGAAACGTGTGTCACGCAGCCTGCCCGTAGTGCCCGGAGTTCCTCGGGGCTATTCACGGGCAGGTCGCCTGTGCCACACGATCTCCTTCATTGAATGAACATGTGGCTTGCCGCAACCACCAAACCGATGGCTCCCGACAGCATGCCCAGCCACCAGAAAGCTTTGCGGCCGGAGAGCAGCGTAATCGAGGTGATCACGAGTGCTATTTCAAGAAAGACTTCGCCGAGATCAAATCGGTCGGCGCGGCGGCGAGCAACGGTCGCTTCATTTTCCAGTTTTCGCGCTTCTGACTGGATCTCCTCTTTCTGCTTGTCGTACTTGTCTGCTTCTGCCTTGGTGGATTCGATCCAGCTCGCTGCCTTGCTCGAATCCGTGCCCTTGAGAACGCCTGCCAGGCCGACCAATTTTTGATCGGTGTGAAGACGGGTGTCCTTGCCTTGGTAATAGGCCCACTGGTCGTTGGCGCGGGTTTGCATCACCACCTCTTCGGTGTGCATCCGGTGGCCGAGTAGTGTGACGACCGCAACCAGCACGGCAAGGATTGCCATAGTCAGTGAAACCGGCGCCATCTCAGGATTGTGAGCGCCATGCTCGATGTGTTCGTGGAGTTCGTGGAATTCTTCAGCGCTCATCGTTTCTTCTCAGTCGTAAGTAAGTTTATTGCATCTCGTGTGGCAAGGCGTATTCGAATGGAAGGTACAAGTTTTGCCCACATTCGAAGGTGAGGCATTATTCTCCCATCACTTTCACAATTACCCGCTTCTCTCTTTGGCCATCGAACTCCGCGTAAAAGATCCGCTGCCAAGTTCCAAAATCAAGACGCCCTGCCGTGATGGGAACGATGACTTCGTGATGAATCAATAGGGCTTTCAGATGCGAATCGCCATTGTCCTCGCCGGTCTCGTGATGTTTGTAATCTCGCTTGAACGGCGCCAGATGCTCTAACCACTTGTCAATATCTTCGATCAATCCGGATTCATTGTCGTTCACGTAAATGCCAGCAGTAATGTGCATGGCTGAGACCAACACCATGCCTTCCTTGATGCCGCTTTGCTTCACGATGGTCTCGACCTGAGGTGTGATGTGAATGTATTCGCGATGTTTGCGAGTGTGGAATTTTAAGTATTCGGTGTGGACTTTCATTTCCTCTGTGAATTTCCTCAGTGTTCCTCAGTGCCCTCTGTGGTGTGCTTTTTCTCCGGCCTGAGCAGCGGAAACAGAATCACGTCTCGTATGGACTGCGAATTTGTCAGCAGCATCGTCAACCGATCGATTCCTACTCCCACGCCTCCCGCCGGCGGCATGCCATACGAGAGCGCGCGAATATAGTCTTCGTCCATCTGATGCGCTTCTTCGTCTCCACGTGCTCGCTCCCGTAGCTGTCCTTCAAAACGGCGCCGCTGATCCTCGGGATCGTTAAGCTCGCTGAAGCCGTTCGAAATTTCCATCTGTCCGATAAAGATTTCCCAACGCTCGGTCCATTCGGGCTCATCCGGCTTCTGTTTCGAGAGCGGCGAGATCGCAGTCGGAAACTCGTAAATAATCGTTGGTTGCATGAGATGCTCTTCGGCTACAGCTTCAAACAGGTTTGCGATCGTCTTCCCGAGAGGTTCGTTCGAATCGTAAGGCATGTGCGAATGCGTGGCGTTAAATCTGGACACGAGTGATTTGACTGCATCGTGCGACGAAAAATCCGCAAGCTGCGGCTTCGAGCCCGCGGCATCCGGCCAGAAATGAATGATAGCTTCGCGCATTGTCATGCGCTGCCAGCCCTCAGGAGACCAGTCAATTTCCTGTTCACCCCATTTCGTTTTCGTTCCGCCAGTCACGTCTTTCGCTGCCTGAGTGATCAACTCCTGGGTGAGGCCCATCACACCACGGTAGTCCGTGTACGCCTGATAGAACTCCAGCATGGTGGATCGAATCCACCAACCGTGAGCCGCTTGAGATAAAGCTCGGGGGCAATGCGCAAAAAGAGGTCTATATCGAGTGCGTTGTGATGAGTGACAAACGGCTTTGCCACCGCGCCACCCGCGATCGGCTGCATCATCGGCGTTTCGACTTCGATGAATCCCCGCTCGCCGAGGAACTGCCGCATCGATTGCACCAGCCTCGCGCGTTTCAGAAAAACGTCACGGACTTCCGGATTCATGAACAAATCGACGTAGCGCTGCCGGTAACGCAACTCGACGTCGGTCAGGCCATGCCATTTTTCGGGAAGCGGCAGCAGGTCCTTCGACAGAAATGTAATTTCCTCAACATGAACTGTGAGCTCTCCCGTCCTGGTGCGGAAGAGGTATCCCCTCACTCCAATGTGGTCGCCGAGATCAAGCAGTTTGTAGAGATCAAATCCCTTCTCGCCAACTGCATCTTTCTTTACGTAAATTTGAAGGCGCTGGCCATCTTGTTGAAGATGCGCGAATCCTGCCTTGCCCATCAGACGGATGGCCATAATGCGACCGGCCACGCGAACGTTGACGAGGGACGACTCAAGCTGTTCGCCAGTCTTCTCGGAAAATCCCGCAAGGACCTGCGACACGGTATGTGTGAAGTCATACTTCGTCGGATAGGCAGGCTGGCCGAGCGCCTCAATCTGCTTGAGTTTGTCGAGCCGGAGTTGATAAATATTTTCGTCGAGTGCCAAGGAAGGCCTTTGTAGAGACGTACGTCGCTACGTCTCTCGTGTGGAGTGCCGATGCTTCCCGGTAGACGTAGCGAGCTACGCCACTACGAGAAGCAATTTGCGATTATAAATAAAGTATCATTTCCGTCGGGAGCAACCGCGATGAGTACTCCATCTGCAGCAAACATTTCTTCCGTGGGCGAAACCTTTAAGGCCAGCCGCTGGACTCGCGGCAACCTGATTTTCCCAACCCGCATTGTGGTCAGCCCGCTTCACGTGAGCCGGGTCAAGCCGCGAATGTTCGGCACAACGGACGAGAGTATTGCGATTTCACAAGTCGCTTCAGTGCAGATCCGCACCGGCATCATCTGGTCTGAGATTCGGATTGATTCCACCGGCGGGGCCGACCCTATCACCAGTCACGGCCATCGCAAAGGTGACGCGATTCGGATTCGCGAACTGATCGAGAGCTACCAGGCTGGTCGCACGTCCGTTACGGGTTAATACAGGAAGGGAATGTACGCAGGAACGCTTTTCTTATATTTCTGAAAGTCCTCGCCGAACCTTTCCGCCAGAAGACCTTCTTCAGTGCGCACGCGAATTTCGGTTCCAATAACAAACAGAATCAAACTCGCAGCGAACAATTCCCAGGATGCAACGACAACTGCCGTCGCACATAAGACCAAAAGCATGGACGTATAGATCGGATTTCGCACCAAACCGTAAGGCCCGGAATGAACAAGCTGATGTTCAGCGCCCAGAGCAGCATCCACACGGAGGTGACGACCGAGTGCGCTGGATGAAGTCCACGACAGCAGAATGGCCAACCCAAACAAGACGAAGCAAATCGCAAGCCGCCAAAGCGGAAGCGGGCGCTCCCAAAAGTGCCCCTGCCAGAGCAAGGTGAAGGCGGCGAACTGAAGCAGCACGCCCCATCGCGAACGCTTATCAACAGTGCTGGCCGCGTTCACTCCTCGATGCGCGATGACGAAGGGAATGAACCAAGCGGCAATTCCTGCAACCACAATCGCGTAAGCGTAAATTGGCATGAAAAAAGGAATAGACAGGCGCCTCGCCTATCCGACAGAGACTAGATAAACATTTCGTCTTGGGGAACGTTGACGGACTCGCGATCGCGTCTTCGCGAAAAGAACGCCTCAACACCGGCGGTCACGCCGTGCATGAGTCCCGAGATGTGTCGCACAGGAGATACCACGGTGCGCTGCACGGCCTCGCGCGTCTCTTCCAACTTGTCCATGGTGCTGTTGACGAATTCGTCGGCGCGGATCACCTGCAGTCGCGTGCGGTCAATGATGTCGGTCAGGGTTGCATCCATACGCTCCATTTGTGTGCGGAGAACAGTTGTAGAAACGCTGACGTTGTCCACCAGAGTGACAATCTTCGGTCGCAGTTCCGTCATCATGGATTGCGCGAGCTCCGCCGCGGGCAGAACTTTGGTCTTCACCTCTTCGGCGAGCGACTCCATTTTCGCGCTCGTCCTGCGCATGGCGATGAACATGCCCACCAGAATCCCGGCCTGCAGCAGGACGGCGCATCCAGTCACAACCACGGAAATAGTGAGAATGGTGTTATCCATAGACCTGAGTTCACCGCGTTTCGAAGCTAAACGTTTTCTCCACTGCCCTTGCCAGCGGTAGCAGTCTTCTCGCGATAGGCTTGCCGCCCGGCTTCAACCGCGGAACGAATCTGTTCCTTCTGTGCGGTGTAAACCCCTTTGCCTTTTTCCGCCCATTGCTCAGCCTGATCGCGCGCGTCCTTCGCACGCTTACGCACAAAATCGCGGCCTTCTTCAGCCTTGGCCATCAAGATTTCACGAGTCTCGCTGCCGGATTGGGGAGCGTACAAAATTCCAACTGCCGCTCCAATGCCCAGCCCCGCCAGGAACCACAACACCCCGCCGCCACCATTCCGCTCCGACATAAATGACCTCCAACTACAATGACTGCAACACACGGATGGTAGCACCCGCTATAGGGAATTACAATTCAGGGAGAGCTTGTACTCCCGCCGTTCAAGCGAGAGAATGTCCCATTCCGATCCTGCGTTCCAAAGAGGGCGTGTGTCCGACCGTAAGTACCGTCAGCACGGATATCAAGACAGTGGCGGCGAGCGCCAGAAGGCTTCCGCGGACAAATCCGTGCCCCGAGATAAAGACACATTCGGACCACGTCCGGTACAGATGCCGGGAACGCATTCCGTATCTCGCTGCTCACAGTGCGGCACCCTGCTAACCGCGATTTCCGAGCCTCTTGGACAATGCCCGAAGTGCGGCTTTGAACTCCACTCCTGCAAGCAGTGCGCTTACTTCGATACCTCAGCTCGCTTCGAATGCATGCAGCGCATTCCAGAACGGGTTGCCAGGAAGGATGTCCGTAACGACTGCAAGTTTTATTCGATCAGCGTGAGATTTGAGAAGCAAACCTCGACCGGCGTGGCTTCGACGCCCAATTCTGCGCGACAAGCATTCGATAATCTGTTCAAGGATTAGACGAATGAAGAAGTTACAAGTCAGAATGCAGAATGAACGCGTTTGATGTTACTTCTGCCTTCTAACTTCTGACTTTTGTCACGGCTTCTGTGTGGGCCTCAGCAGCACTTCACTCGAGAACGACTGCGGCGCCTGCGTCACTAACATCGCCACAACGTGGGCCACGTCATCAGGTTTGTGTCCACTGAGCCGGGGCACACAACTGACACTCGAATGCTATGTGTGCGAAGCTCTTCGGCTACTGAGTAGCTCAAGCCGTTCAATCCCCACTTTGAGGCCGCATAGGCGGCACCATTCGGAAGCGGGTTTTTTCCCGCCAAGGATGAGATGTTCACGATGTGGCCGCCTCCGCGGCGAATCATCAGGGGAGCAAAGCTGCGAATACAGTAAAAGACGCCTCGCAAATTGGTATTCAGGACCTTTTCCCACGCTTCCGGTGTCATTTCATGGAGCGGCGCCGCAAAGCCGCCAACGCCGGCATTGTTGACGAGAATGTCTATCCGCCCGAATGTTTGCTCGACCTTGGCTGCCATTGCCTGCACCGACTCTAGCTCACTGACATCACAGCTGATCGCTTCGGCGCGGCCGCCAAGGTTTGAGATATCCGAAGCTGTATCCTGCAGGCTTTTGAGCGTTCGTCCGCACAAAACGACAGTCGCCCCCATGGATGCAAGCCGCCCGGCAATTGCTGCGCCAATCCCGCGGCCAGCCCCGGTTACGACGGAGATCTGTCCATCAAGGTGGTCGGTGCCATTTCTATTAATCTTCATACACTTTGCTCCTGAATTAGTTGTGCCGCGGCTTGTACTACGCCGAAACCATCAGAACGGTTGCCCGATGCATCTTAAACAATGTGGGAAGTATGTTGTGCGGAAGGAACTTGCTTAACTTGAGGTACATACATATAATCCCGCTCACCGGATTCAGGTTCTTGCCCCAGCTGTCCGCGGGGGGCCCTGAGCATTCCGGCGTGGCACGTTCGTCGTTCTACCCTGATGCAGTCGAAGCCTTTAGATTCAAAGTGGCCGTTATCGATTCCCAAGTTAAAATTTCTCAAGGACCCGAGGAGCGAGTGGAATGAAAACAACTGTTCTGGCGATGATATTGGCATGCGCCCTGAGCGCGGCCGCAGACGATGCGGCTCAGTCACAGTCCCAGCCGAGCGCAGGCGGAGGGCAGCAGGCTGCCGCGCCAGAGATTAAAGATCCTAACGAGTACAACGCTTACGTCGCGGCGATTCAGCAGAAGGACCCAGCCGCTAAGACCAGCGCGCTGGAAGCCTTCCTCACGCAATATCCAAATAGCGTCATGAAGACGACTGCCTTTGAAGTGCTCATGGGCACTTACCTCCAGGCGGGGAATCAACCAAAGGTCATGGAGACCGCCAAGCGTCTATTGACGGCCGACTCCTGCAACATCCGCGCACTAGCCATACTCACGTCCTTGGGGCGGCAAGCCCTACAAGCGGGGCAGACCGCGCAGTTGGCCGACCTGACGCAGTATTCCAGTAAAGGCTTAGAGTGCGTGAAGAGCGCGCCGAAGCCCGCCACGGTCGGCTCGGAATCCGATTGGGAAGCCCTGAAGAAGCAAGTTACACCGATCTTCGAAGGTGGAGCTGGGTTTGCTGCTCTGCAGAATAAAGACTTCGCCGGCGCAGCGACTCACCTTCGTGCAGCACTTGAGGCGGAGCCCAACCAGGATCCGCTGGATGTGTATTACCTCGGTTTTGCTCTTCTAAGTTCCAATCCTCCTGATAACGTGAACGGTTTGTTTTTCATCGCGCGTGCGTCTAGTCTGGCCAGCGGCGGCGGTGCGGACCAGATTAAGGAATACGGGCGCAAAAAGTACAAGAATTTTCACGGATCAGAGGATGGCTGGAATGCCGTGCTGTTCACGGCGAAGTCTAATCCGCTGCCTCCGTCGGGCTTCACTATTACCCAGTACGTTCCGCCAACCCCAGCTCAGCAAGCGCATGACATCGTGAACGG
>QHZV01000422.1 GCA_003224785.1 Acidobacteriota bacterium | reverse complement strand
CAGGCCGGAAGGTTTGTACACGCTTGCCGATATCAGCAATGGGCGTATTTAACTCCCAACGGAGGCCGTAGTTCAGCGTAAGATTCGGCTTCATCTTCCAGCTATCCTGCGCGAAAAGATAAAGTCCGGTGCTGCGCACATTCTCATGCTGGGCTGATCCCTGGCCGTATCCCCCTGGAAGTCCCAACATATAATCAGAAAGTGCAGAATCACCGTCGGTGGTATTAACCGAGGTCTGGTCCACAAAAAATTCGCCATTGACATCGAAGTACAAAAGCTGATCGAACCTTTGTCGGCGCACGTCGCCGCCAAACTTCAGCGAGTGAGTTCCCATAACTTTGCTGATGCTGTCACTCCACTGAAACGAGTTCCCAACCTGGGGCAACTCGCCTTCGCCATTGTTGCCGATGTTAAAACCGCCACTTACCTGAATAAACGGAAGTCCCTCGTGTTCCGGACCGATATTAGGGTGGATGCCAGTAGGGTTCCCGGGTTGCAGGTCGTCGAAGCAGAAAGGAGTGCTCCCGGCGGGAAAAGCAGCCAGCAACCACGAAGGCGGTGTTGGGCAGGAATTCTGTACGGTGGTTGTGAAGATCGGGTGTTGGAACGTCCCCTGCCCTTCGCGATTGTAGTTGAAGCGAAATTCATTGACAGTGGTGTTACTGAGCGTCCAGGTGTGGGTAATGTTCCACTGCTGATAGCGGTCATTAATGATAGATCCGAAACCGGGCACACTCGCCCCTGCTGCTTCGAAAACCGCGAAGGGCGAAATCGTGTGATCGTCGTCAAAGTAGTAATAGACGCTCAGGTTCTGCTTCGAATTCAATCGGTGATCGAACCTCACCGTGAACTGATCGCCACGCGTAGGTTGCACCGGAGTAGTCACCAGAGCGCCGCTGGCGGAAAGCGGAGTCGGGATGTACTGCAGTAAGTCCACGGCCGTGGGATCAAGGCAACCCAAGGGAATGATGTTGCCCGGGAAAAGCGTGGCATAATCAACGCCATCCGGTATATTTGGCGCCGCTCCCGCTCCAGTCACGCAATTTGGTCGTTGATTCAAAGGGAAGGCCGTGTTTAGTGTGCCAGGAAACGGTGACTCAGCAGAAAAATCAGCAAACGGCTGTGTGGCACTCGGCCGTTCAGCTAACGTCGGCACAAACACCAACTGGGACGGAATGCCCTGACGAATGCGACGACCTTCATAAGATGCAAAAAAGAATGTTCGGTCCTTCTTGAGAGGCCCCCCAAACGTGCCACCGAACTGATTCTGATTAAATTGCGGCTTATCGCAAGCAACGCCTTCACTCTCGGTGAAGCAGTAAGGATTTGCGTTCAGCTTCGTATTCCGGAAAAATTCATAAATATTCCCGTGGAAATTATTGGTGCCGGATTTCGTGATCACGTTGACTACAGATCCGGAATTTCGCCCGTACTCAGCATCAAACGTATTCGTAAGAACGCGGAATTCCTCGATGCTGTCCGGCGATGGCTGCACGGTGGGCAAGTTTACAAACAAATCGTTCGCATCACCGCCGTTCACGCTGAAGTTGTTGGCGCGTCCGCGGCCGCCGTTAACTGAGACCGATCCCGACTTATCGCTGCCGTAAACAATCTGGTTCCCCGTTCCGGTCGTGGACATCACGCCGGGTTGCAACTGGAGGAATTGGTAGGTATCTCGGGCATTGAGCGGGAGCTCCAGTGGCGCCTCGGAAGATACTTCAACCGTTTCCTGAGTGGCTCCCGGCTGCAGTGTTGCGTTTAATGTGAGGACTTGATTGATCTCCAACGTCACGTTCGAACGGACGTTCTTCTTAAAGCCTTGCAGCGCATACTCCATGCGGTAGTTTCCCGGCGCAACTTCTACTAACGTGTAGTCGCCATTCTGGTCCGTCTTCGTATCACGGCTGACGCCGGTGGCTTCATTGGCCAGCGTGATCTGCACTCCGCTGATAACGGCGCCGGTCGAATCTGCGACGCGACCAATGATGCGGCCGCCGGTGCTTTGGCCGAACGCTGGAGTAAATAGAAGACTGAATGAAAGGACAAGGACAACGCTGAAAGCTGTGCGACGTGATGTGGGGGAAGACATGCAACGCCTCCGAGCTGAATTCGTACGAATTTTTAACGCAATTAAACGATTGCTGTGATAAAAAACAAACCTTGCTATAATCCGGTAAGGTTAGTTGTCTGTTAATACTGCTGTCAAGCGGAAAAACTGGGCTTTCGGTCGTAACGATCCAGAAGGCAGTCCCTGCAGCTCATGCTTTCGAGCAATCACAACGATTATCTAAAGATTGGAGACGTTGCCAGGTTAGTCGGCATTTCTCCCACCAGTATTCGCATGTGGGAGAGTCTGGGATTGGCTCGTCCCCGCCGCAGTGCCAGCCAATACCGGCTCTACACGCGAGAGGATGTTCGGCTTTTGAAGCGCGCCAGCTTCCTTCGCAAGGTGCGCGGCATGAACGCTCCCGCAATCGTTCAAACACTCAAGCGCGAGGGACTGGTCACGCCCGTGCGCGACGGGGCGGCAGGGGCGATCGGCGCAAGGCTTCGCCAGCTGAGACTAAAAAATGGATCCTCTCTGGCGCTGGTTGCCAAGGCGATTGGGGTTTCGGTCGGTTTTCTCAGCGCTATTGAACGCTCACAAATGTCCGCGTCGGTCGGTACCCTGCGCAAATTGGCCCGGCATTACAAAACCAACATATTGGATTTTTACGACACCGCAGAGCCGAACAAGCATCTTGTGCGACCGAAGGCCCGAAAGGTGCTGGAAGCGGGGCCGGGCGTGCGTATGGAACTGCTCGCGTGGGGAAATACGGTCATGGAACCGCATCTTTTCAGGGTCGCTCCGGGCGCAGGTAGCGGCGAATCCTACACACATGTTGGCGAAGAATTCCTTTTCGTGCTTAAGGGCGAGCTACAGATTTTTTTGCGTGGCGAGAAATACCACCTCAAATCTGGAGACAGTTTCTACTTCGAAAGTGCCGTGCCGCACCAGTGGGAAAATCCCGGGCGGTCGGACACCGTTCTGTTGTGGGTAAACACGCCGCCGACGTTCTAAAGGAGAAATCTAATTGACGAGTAAGAAGCACCTTTCATGGGCTTGTTTACTGTTAGCCGCTCTTCCCTTCTCCTCCTCCAGCGCTCAAACTCAGGTTCCTGCTGATACCGTCCTGGTCCACGCGCGAATCTACACAGCGAATTCTGCGCACCCCTGGGCAGAAGCGTTAGCCATTCGCGATGGAAAGCTGTCACATTCACTTCATGGAAGGTTCGCTGCTGCTGCAGGAGATTTTTTTGAACGGAGCTCAGACGATTCAGGAAATCCAGCAGCTGGTTAAGTCCTATGCCGCCACGCATCCTAATGAGCCATGGCTTTTGGGGCGCGGCTGGAATTACCCGGTGTTCGCTCCCTCCGGCATGCCAGACAAGAAGTATCTCGATGAGATCGTTCCGGATCGGCCCGTGTACCTGGACGGGTTTGACGGACATACGTATTGGGCCAACAGCAAGGCCCTCGAACTCGCCCATATAAACAAGGACACACCTAATCCGCCAGGCGGCACATTTTTGCGCGATCCGAAGACGGGAGAACCGACAGGAGCGATAAAAGAAGACCCTGCCGATGCCATTATTCGTCGCGCCATTCCTGAGCCTAGCCATGCGCAGAAACTGAAGACGCTTCAAGCTGGAATCGAGCTGGCCAATCAGCTTGGCATTACACGGGTACATGGCCTCAGCGAGATTGATGCTCTTCGTGACGACCTGCACAATATCGATCTGATTCAAGAACTACAACGCGAAGGTAAGCTTACCCTTCGTTTTTATATCGCGCACAGACTCAATCCCCCGGAGGTCGGCAAGCAGGAGTTAGAGCAGATCGTTCAGGAGCGTGACCGCTACCATGACGATTGGATAGCTGCCGGCGCCGTGAAATTTTTTATGGACGGAGTGATTGAGACTCACACCGCCGCAATGCTTGCGCCGTACACGGATGATCCATCGCTCTCCGGAGATTTGTTGTGGGACCCAGAACGGTATAAGCAGCTTGTCGCTGAACTGGACAAGAACCGAATTCAGATCTTTACCCATGCGATCGGCGATCGGGCGATCAGGACCGCGCTCGATGGGTACGAATACGCTGCCCAGGTAAACGGCACCACGGATAGGCGGCATCGGATTGAACACATTGAAGACGTATCTGCCGCCGACATTCCGCGCTTCGGCAAGCTCGGCGTGATTGCCAGCATGCAGCCACTGCATGCTTATCCTGATAATGACACGCTAAAAAGCTGGGCCCCCAATATTGGACCTGAACGCGCACAGCGAGGTTGGGCGTGGCACAGTATTCAGGCAGCAGGGGGGGTGCTTGCATTTGGAAGCGATTGGCCAGTGGTGACCCTAAGCCCCTGGGCAGGGATTCAAAATGCGGTCACGAGAGAGACTACAGAAGGCGAGCCCAAAGGCGGCTGGATTCCTTCTGAGCGGATCACTTTGGCTGATGCGATCCGGGGTTACACCTTGAACGCCGCGTTCGCTGGACATCGCGAGAAGACAGAGGGTTCGCTCGAGCCAGGCAAGCTGGCTGACTTGATTGTTATTTCGCAGGATATTTTTAAGGTCGATCCGCGGGAGATTGGAAAGAGCAAGGTACTGCTTACCGTGGTTGGTGGGCGTGTGGTTTACAAATCAGCTGCATTTTAGGCTTCCGGCGAACCTCTCCTGGCAGTCTGATCGTTAGGCGACTGGATCGGCGCCATAGGTGCGGCCCGCAAAACCCGCTAATCAGGTGCTGCTCCATTCCCGACTTGCTCAACTCTGCGAATTTGCTATACTCACGGCGCGCTTGCGGGCCCCGGTAAAACCGCCTTCTGTTTGCTGGAGTGTTCGCCCTGGTTCGCAAAAACAGAAAAGAGGGCGTCTTGAAAAACATTTTCGTTGGGAACCTCAGTTTTAATACGGGAGAAGATGAGCTTCGCCAGTTGTTCGAACCATTCGGTCAAGTGGATCGCGTAAGTATTCTTACGGATCGCGAGACCGGACGTTCGCGTGGATTCGGTTTCGTGGAAATGAGCAACGCCGAAGAGGGTGACAAAGCTATCACTGCGCTGAACGGATCGCAATTCGGCGGACGCGCCATCAATGTGAACGAAGCCCGGCCGAAGGCAGAACGGGCCGGCGGTGGCGGCGGCCGTGGTGATCGAGGTGATCGCGGACGGCGCTGATCATTCTCATTCGGGAACTCCGATTTAGCCTCTACTAATAGCGCGCTCCCGCGTTAATGGGCCATTACAGTCCCCAAAATTGATGGCTTTGCGATCTGCAATGTAAACTTGAAACAGCGCGCCCGTAGCTCAGCTGGATAGAGCGGCAGCCTCCGGAGCTGTAGGTCGGGAGTTCGAATCTCTCCGGG
>QHZV01000389.1:1504-3591 GCA_003224785.1 Acidobacteriota bacterium | reverse complement strand
GAGTATATGGAAACCGAAACGGACTGGCGATTTAGTTATTTCCGATGAGTTCCCTGTTCATTTGAGACGCCACGAGGAAGGACGACCGCGGGTAATGCCTCAGTTTGAAAGCTAAGTCCCGAAACCAGCAAAGCGCGGCCCATACAAGAAATCAGCGGCGTAGAATAGCGGAGCATGGCCTACCTAGTGTTCTGGCTCATCTTGGTCGGCGGCAAAGCGGCCCTGATGTACGGGGTTTGGAGATTTGCAAAATCCCAAGGCAGGTCGCCTTGGCCTCCATTCATTGCGAGCATATTCTGCGCTAGCATCGTGTTCTTTGCACTCTTCATCAAAGGACGCGCGGAACTCGCGGACCACCTCACCAGTCCACAAAATTCAAACTGATACACTACCCGACCGCGGGTATCCTTGACTTACCCTCTCTTGCGCCAACATAATAAAAAGTTCGGTACTCATCTCCGAAGACAGTAGAGAGTGCGTGGCTTTAACCGTTAGCTCATCCCCGACAAGCGCCAAAGGAATTGCCCCGTTGCGAGCGGGACAGGGACACTCGTTTCTGCTGCGGCGCTTGCATTCGCTCACCGGAATCATACCGGTTGGCCTGTTTCTGATTGAGCATTTTTTTTCTAATGCATTTGCCACCAGAGGCCCGGGCGCTTATGCCAAACAAGTTGAGTTTCTGAGCAGCTTTCCTTTTGTGGTCGGGTTGGAGCTGTTCGGAATCTGGCTACCAATTCTTTATCACTCGCTGTACGGGTTTTACATCTGGTACCAGGGCGAGAGCAACGTCGCGGAATATCCGTGGGCGGGTAACTGGATGTACTCGTCGCAGCGCTGGACGGGAGCGATCGCCTTCTTCTATATGGGGTGGCATACGTGGCACCTGCGGTTTAGCGGCACACACGTGCTGTCTTACCCCGATTTGGCTTTTGGAAAAGTGCAACACGAGTTGGTTGTGACTTGGGCGTTTCTGTTCTATGTCGTTGGAATCGTGTGCGCGTCCTGGCACTTCGCCTATGGCTTGTGGTTGTTCGCGGCGAAGTGGGGGATCACACAGGGGCCTGTTGCACGTCGGCGGTGGGGATATGTTTGTGCGGCGATTGCAGTGCTGTTCATTGCTACGGGTTTTGTGACGCTGTATTCGTTCCGATCCACGCCGCGGCAGCCTTATCGGCCTACGGCGGGGGAAGCGGATTCGTACACGATGCGGTGAAGGCTTTTCACCACAGGGACACAGAGAAGCCCAACTTCTGAGCCGTCGGTGCTTATTGAGATTGCGAAGTTTTCTCGGTGCCCCGGTGCCGCTGGCGGTGAAAAGATTTAGAAAATGGCAGCTAATCCTAAAATTATTGTTGTTGGCGGCGGGCTCGCGGGCCTTGCGGCGGTCATCAAGATTGCCGAGATGGGCGGGCAGGTAGATCTTTTTTCTATCGTGCCAGTCAAACGGTCGCATTCGGTTTGCGCGCAGGGCGGAATTAATGCTGCCAAGAACCTGAAGGGCGAGGGCGATTCGACCTGGCAGCACCTCGACGACACGGTTTATGGCGGAGACTTTCTTGCCAACCAGCCTCCGGTAAAAGCCATGTGCGACGCCGCACCGGGAATTATTGATCTGCTCGACCGGATGGGCGTTCCGTTCAACCGCACTCCGGAAGGACTGCTGGATTTTCGCCGCTTCGGCGGAACGCTGCACCATCGCACAGCATTCGCGGGAGCCACCACCGGCCAGCAACTTCTTTATGCGCTCGATGAACAAGTCCGGCGGTATGAGGCCGAAGGCAAAGTCAGGAAATTCGAGTCGTGGGAATTTCTTTCTGCGGTGCTCGATTCGCAACGCACGTGTCGCGGGATTTGCGCTATGGATTTGCGTTCGATGGAAGTTCGTACATTTCCTGCGGACGCGATCATCATGGCGACCGGCGGCGTGGGCGCAATTTTCGGCAAGAGCACAAATTCGGTTGTGTGCACAGGTTCAGCACAGTCGGCCTTGTATCAGCAGGGATGTTATTACGCCAACGGTGAATTTATTCAGGTCCATCCCACTTCGATTCCTGGTGAAGACAAGCTGCGGCTGATGTCGGAGTCGG
>QHZV01000389.1:0-1491 GCA_003224785.1 Acidobacteriota bacterium | reverse complement strand
GCGTCATCCGAATTCGATTCCGGAAAAAGATCGTTGGTATTTCCTCGAGGAGTGGTATCCGAAGTACGGCAATCTGGTTCCGCGGGATGTTGCGACCCGCGCCATCTTCAAGGTGGTTTATGAACACAACCTCGGCATTGATGGCAAGCCGATGGTCTATCTCGATCTCACCCACATTGATCGCGCCACCCTCGACCGCAAGCTCGAAGGCATTCTGGAAATTTACGAGAAGTTTGTAGGCGACGATCCACGCACTACGCCGATGAAAATTTTCCCCGGCATGCACTACACCATGGGCGGACTGTGGGTGGACTTCAATCAGGCGACGAACATTGCGGGCATTTTTGCGGCTGGCGAGTGCGAATACCAATACCATGGCGCAAACCGGCTGGGTGCGAATTCGCTGGTGTCATGCATCTTTGGCGGGTTTACGGCTGGGCCGAACGCAATGCGCTACGCACGCAATCAAGCGGCGGCTGCGAGTAATGGGCACTTTGATAATGAGCGCAAGCGACAGGAAGAAATAAATGCTGGGCTAATGAAGTCTGACGGGAATGAAAATCCGTTTCGGTTGTGGCGTGAACTGGGCGAACTGATGACCAAGGACTGCACGGTCATCCGCTACAACAAAAACTTGCAGCAGACCGACGCCAAGCTGGTGGAATTCCTGCAACGTTTTCAGCGCATCAACTTGAGTGACCGCTCGATGTGGGCGAACACGTCATTCGCATTTACCCGGCAGCTTTACAACATGCTGCAGTTGTCCCGGGTGATTGCCCAGGGCGCGGCTATGCGGGATGAATCGCGCGGCGCGCACTACAAGCCTGATTTTCCTGACCGTGATGATAAAAACTGGCTGAAAACGACGAAAGCCTATTTCGCGCCTGACGCGGATGAGCCAAAATTTGAGTTCGAGCCAGTGGACGTGAGTTTGATTCCGCCGAGGGCGAGAAAGTATTGACACCACCAACTGAGAGATCGACATGAGTGCACGAAAAGGCAACCAGAAGGTGGGAAATTTTAAGCTCTGGATTGGTGCCGGACACATAAACGCTACATGCGAGGACTGTGGGGTTACACCTGGCCTTGAATACATGGGCCTTGACCCTATCTTCCCCGAGTTCAAACTGCTATGCAGCGGATGTGGAACCTACGATGTCATGAAGATTTATCTCAGCTGTACGAAACTGTACCCAATTCCTTACCGTGGCCGAAAGCGCTTCGCCAGCCAGTATGGCGGCAAGTGGGCCTGACCAGATGGGGAATTTACCTGGAGGTTAATTCGAATGCGGCAGATGCGCGTTATCGCTTTGTTCCTTATCTCAGTCTCGGTTCGCTTTCTGCGCACAGTCAAACCTTCAAGGCTTTCAGGTTTCACAACGGAATGACTCCCGAGCAGGCCGAGAACGCCGTGCCGGGCTACAAGTTGCGCTGGACGCACGGGCAGGAGGTGGCGTTTCTGATCAGCGGCGAAGACATCTACGCAAACTT
>QHZV01000388.1:2083-4845 GCA_003224785.1 Acidobacteriota bacterium | reverse complement strand
CCATTTCCATTCGCTTGTCTCCGAATGCAAAATACAGCCGGCTGAAGAGGCGATACATGTCGTCATAGGTCCGCTGCTCGGCAGGCTGTGGTTCGTACACGCGATGCGGCGGGCAGATTTTATCCTGCGCCTCTTCAATAGTCTTGAAAGTTCCGGCGGCCATAAATGCGAAAATGGCCGAGCCAAGGCTGGTCACACTCTTGGTTGGGACCAGCACGGGCCGGCCGAGAACGTTCGCATACACGCGATTCAGGACTTCATTTTTCTGCGGAATACCGCCGGCATTGATTACACGCTGAACGCGAACACCGTTTGTTGCCATCCGATCGAAGATGACGCGGGTGTGCAACGCCGTACCTTCGATGGCTGCAAACAGTTCGTCTTGTGCAGTGCTCTGCAGGTTCCATCCCAACGTGATTCCGCGCAGGTTCGGGTTCACTAGCACGGTGCGATCACCGTTGTCCCAGGTGAGGCGCAACAGTCCGGTCTGGCCTGCGCGATAATTTTCCAGTCCTTTGCTCAATTCCGCGACATTGGTCCCAGCCCGCGCGGCAATCGCATTAAAGATGTCGCCAACCGCGGAAAGTCCTGCTTCGATGCCAGTACGTTGTGGATGAACGCTTCCCTGCACCACGCCGCAAACCCCTGGCACTAGATTTGGCGAAGGCGTGATTCCAATGATGCAAGTGGAAGTGCCTATGACGTTCACCATGTCATCGGTGCGACAACCGGCGCCAACGGCGTCCCAATGTGCGTCGAAGGCTCCGACAGGAATCGGGATTCCAGGCTTCAATCCCAGCTTTTCCGCCCAGAACGGCGATAGCGTTCCTGCGATCTGCTCGGAAGTTGCATATTCACCCTGCAATTTTTCTCGAACTCCACTTAGCAGCGGATCAACCTTCGCGAGAAATTCTTCTGGTGGCAGGCCGCCCAGCTTCGCATTCCACAGCCACTTGTGTCCCATCGCGCAAATGCTGCGCTTTACTTTTTTAGGATCGGTGATGCCACAGAGTGTGGCGGCAACCATGTCGCAATGTTCAAAGGCCGAAACGAACTGGTCGCGCTTTTCAGGATTGTGCCGCAGCCAGTGCAGCAGCTTGGAGAATCCCCATTCCGACGAATACACGCCGCCGCACCATTCGATGACTTCCAGTTTTTCGCGATGAGCTGTGGCGGTGATTTCTTCCGCTTCACCTTTAGCACGATGATCGCACCACAGATAATATTCGCCGAGCGGTTGCAGATCTTTGCCGACGGGAATGACTGATGAGCCGGTTGTATCGAGCGCAATGGCTTCAACTTGCTCGCCGGAAATTCCAGCTTGCTTGACGGCCGCGCGCGTCGCTTCGGCAAGAGCGCGCATGTGATCATCGTGCGACTGAGTGGCGTACTCGGGATCTTCACGTTTGCGATGAAGGGGATACTCAGAAACGGCAGACGCGAGCATGCCGCGATCGCTGTCCACGATGGAGACGCGGACGCTGAGAGTTCCGAAATCTACGCCGGCGACGACCGCCATTAGTTCATTAGCCGAGATAGCGGGTTGCTGCTTCGTGCACCGCGGCACCCACAGTCGAGAGATTCGCCGCAACGTGGTGCTCGAAGCCCCTTTCGCAGATATAGTGCAGTAGCTTTTGCATCTTGGAAATCTCTACCACCCCAGCACCGCCGAAAGTATTGAGCGGATCGTCTGTGAAGCGGCCCTCGCCTACGTAGCCACGCATTTTCCCGGCTGTATCATCGGTTGAGAAGCGCGCAAAACTCATCTTCTCCGGTTTGATCAAGCCGTAGCAGGTACCGTAAGTGTTGTCCTTGCCGACGGTGCCAGCAATGATCTCCTGATATTCCATCTTGACTGACCGAAAAAAATGTTTCGGCAGGTTCGAGCAGTGGAAGCACACGGCCTTATTCGGATCAGTGCCGTAATTATTATTCCAATCGAGCAGAGCGGATGGACTCCCGGAGGCCAACTGGAGTGCGTGCATGCCCAGCACACCCACGATATCCACTTCGCAGGCGCTCGATAGCAACTGTTCGCTCATCATGCTCATAACTGTGCATGGAACGACACCAAAATTTTCTTCAAGCGACGTCCAGCATTGTACGGCGCTAATCTGTACTTCAGTGGCGGCCATCCACTGGTCAATCACAGCGCCTAGCTTGGCCATTTTCATCAGTGGAACCGCCGGGACGTCTTTGGTGTCAACATATTTCTTGATTGAAGCGAGCTTCGCCTGCGCCGCATCGTCGTTGTCCTTCATGCGGTCGATGCGACCGAGTACTTCCGAAAGATCGAGCGTCTCAATCGAGATGCCGTTCGCTTCCAGGATCTTTTCGCTGTAGCGGACGGTATTGAATGCCGTGGGACGCGCACCTATTGCGCCCACTCGCAGGTTGCGGAATCCCTTCACGACGCGGCAGACCGCGGCAAACCATTCCAGGTCTTTCACGAAGTCGGTGGAGTCGGGCGCTTCCGTATGCAGAGTAGTCACCGAGTACGGAATGCCATACTGGCGCAGATTGTTGCAGGCGGACATCTTTCCGCAAAAACTATCGCGGCGGAAGGCAATCGTCATCTTCTTTGCATCATCTGGCGTGGCCTGAATCAGCACCGGGACGCGCAGATCGGCAAGGCGCAAGGTATCAGCAATGGCGCGCTCTTCACCGAAATTCGGCAGCGTGACAATGACGCCGTCAATGCGATCGCGGTTCTGCTTGAAGAGATCCGCGCAGCGATGCGTGTCCTGGCGTGACTCGACTGC
>QHZV01000388.1:0-2040 GCA_003224785.1 Acidobacteriota bacterium | reverse complement strand
CTCTTCGCGGCCGCTCTTTGCTAAATGATCGGGAAAGAACCCACGATTTCCCACGATCACGCCCATTGTCATTTTTTTTGCCGACATAACACCCCTGAAAATAAATTTCGATTTTGCTATTTATGAACGCTTCGGACGGAAGTATAGGCAGTAAAACCCGCCCACCAGAAATAAAATAGCGCCCCACCATACTCCCGCATGCAGATTAAAAAGCACAACTGTGGGATTCTCGGGCGGATTTACCAGCTGATAGATTCCGGCAGCCAAGATTAGCGCGCCATTTACCAATAGCGACAGGCCAATAAAAAACCAAATAGAAATCATGCTTTCGTCTCCGGCTTACCAGAAAATGATGTTCAAAACTACAAAGACGGCGACCACAATCCCGGCCCAAAACAGCGGCTTCTCATAAAATGGAACGTCACCGACAGACGGAACTTCCGTCAGTCCGTACACCAATCCGCTTAATTCGGCATCGGTTTTCGGTTGCGTTGCCAAACTGACCAGAACCGTGACGCTAACGCAGACGAGGAAGGACCACAGCGCTTGATACATGTCCTGGGCGAGCGCCTTGGCATCCGGCGATAGCGCCACATACCGCAACGCGCTCGGATCAGCTTTTACCCATCCCCACATTCCAATCGAAGATAGAGTTCCGCACAACAATCCCCAAAATCCACCGGCGCCGGTTGCGCGTTTCCAAAGCATGCCGAGAAGCACAGTTCCGAACAAGGGCGCGATGAAGAAGCTGAACAAGGCCTGCACGTAATCCATGATGCTCGCGAACTGCATGACCAGGTAAGCGGTGCCCACGCTGATGAGGACGCCGATGATGGTGGTCCACCGACCCATATTCACGTAATGATGATCGCTGCCGCGAGGATTTATCAGAGGACGATAGATGTCATACGTCCACACGGTAGTAAACGCGCTGACGTTACCTGCCATGCCTGACATGAAGCCGGCGATGAGCGCTGTGATTCCAAGTCCGAGCAATCCCGGACCACAATATCGCGCCAGCATCAACGGCAACACGTCGTTGTAAGTGTGACCGCCGGTCGCGAGCGCAATCGGCTCTGGAACCAGCTTCTCAGGAAGAACTGCGAGTCCGAGCAGGCCTGGCAGGATCACGATGAACGGAACCATCATTTTGAATCCTGCGCCGATGATCGGAGCCATTTCGGCGCTGCGAATGTCCTTGGCAGCAAGAATGCGCTGAACGACCAGGAAATCCGTTGTCCAGTAACCCATGGACAAGACTGCACCGAGTCCGAAGACGATGCCGGTCCAATGGATCCCCATGGGGTTGGTGCTGAAGTGATCGAGTCCAGACCAGAGGTGAACGTATTGTGCGGAGAAGTTATGGGCGATTTGCAGCTTCAGGTTTGTCCAACCACCCGCCTCCCATAAACCTAAAATCGGAATTAGCAAGGCGCCGGCCCAGATCAGAAAGAACTGCAAGACTTCATTGAAAATTGCCGAACGCAATCCGCCCAAGGTTACGTACACAGCTACAGTGAGAGATGAAATCCATATGCTGAACGAGAGCGGCCAACCCAAAACAATTTGCATGACCTTGGCCATAGCGAACATGTTGACGCCGCTCATCAGCACGGTCATGAAGGCAAAAGAAACCGCCGACAACGCACGGCTGGATTCTCCGAATCGCAACTTCAAATAGCCGGGCACCGAGTGGGTTTTTGAAATGTAGTAGAACGGCATCATTACTAACGCCAGAAACAGCATGGCGGGAATTGCGCCGATCCAGTACCAGTGCGTGGCCAGAATTCCGTATTGATAAGCGGAACCTGCCCACCCCATGAGCTCGAGCGCTCCGAGGTTTGCGGAGAGGAAGCTTAAGCCGGCAACCCAGGCGGTCATTTCGCGTCCGGCCATGAAGAAGTCTTCGCCGGTATTGGCCCGCCCTTTCAAATACCATCCGATGGCGAGCACCAGGACAAAATAGAAAACGATGATCGCGTAATCTACCGCCGAAAGTCGCACCAGCCGTTCGGGTAGGAGCATCGCAAGAGCCAGGTT
>QHZV01000387.1 GCA_003224785.1 Acidobacteriota bacterium | reverse complement strand
CACGCATGGGGCTCAAACGCACCACTCTGATCTCACGCATGAAGAAGCTCGGCATCGATCCGCGAAAAGTATCCTGATCGAGTCGTATTCGAAGCTTGATTTGAACTTCGTCACTTTCGACAGTGTCGAAATGCATTCGACACTTTTCGACACCTGATGTTTCTGTCCCTCAATTACTTCAACCACTTATCGGCAGGCATTTCAGCTCCACCGCGGTCATTCGCTTGCACTCTGACCCTGAGTACAAACGCTCATGTTCAAGATTTCAATTGTCGACACCCCCTGCAAACGGACGCTCTTGGTGGAGGGCAAGCTTGTCCCGCCATGGACGGATGAATTGCAACGAGTATCGAGGGAAGCGCGACAGGATCTCGAGCAGCGCAAGTTGGCCATTGATCTCTCGAGTGTGACCGTAATCAGCCCCGAGGGTGAAAACGCACTCTACGAACTAATGAGAGACGGCGCGAAGTTTTCATGTGGAGGCGTTCTGACGAAATACGTGCTCAAGCAGCTGGCGCGAAGAAGCGGAAGCAGATTTCGCGACATATTGATGACTGTAACCGGAATCATCGCATTATGACGGAGGGTTTGATGTGGAATCGTAATCAGATCGTGAACGCGAAGTACGCCGAATACGCCACCTCTGCAGATTTTTGCCAGATTTTCGACAAAGATATGAGCAGCCTGTACCTGCTCTCGTTGTTGCTAACCGGTGATCACAAGAAGGCTGAAGAATGCTTCGTCGCTGGCCTGGAGAATGCTGTAGACCGAAATCGAGTGTTCAAGGATTGGGCGCGCGGTTGGGCAAGGCGGGTGATCATTCAAAATGCGCTGCGTACTGTCGATCCGCATCCAAAGAAAGAAAGCATCTTGAATTCGGCTTCGATCGAGGCGAATGACAAAACCGCCGCGGAGCGCCCCGAGATTGCCGCGGTTCTTGGATTGCAAGCATTCGATCGGTTCGTCTTTGTTATGTCGGTTCTCGAGGACTACTCCGACCACGATTGCTCGATTCTTTTGGGATCTACACGGCGCGATGTTCTCGCGGCACGAGTTCGCGCACTGCAAAAAATCGGAAGCGCGGCAGAATTCTTCCGCGCCCAGAAGGAAAATCGAGAGATACCGGCGCGGACCGCCGTTGACCATCGTGAGTCGGGAATGCTCTATGCACGATTTGCGTGATTTCCGACAATCTAACAACCGGGAATTACAAGCTGAAACAGCAGAAAGAGCTTAATGACGACCCAATATCTCGAGCAGCAGCGCCTCACCACTCCGGCAAGAGAAACAGAGGCTCAATCGCAGAGCACTCCCCATGTTCGCGGCAGAATTGCCAGTTTTGTTGTGACGGTGCAACTGATATTGCTGGTCGCACACTGGTTCGTTTACCAGACCTGGATGTCGTTTCGGCCAGATCCCGATCCACCCGGAGCGACGGCCCTGCAGTTGAGCATGTTCGTGTTATCACTTGCCTTCGTTGGCGCTAGTTTGCTGGCGTTTCGCTATTCGAATGCTTTAGTACGACTCCTGTACAGGATCGCTGCGACCTGGCTCGGATTTTTCAATTTCTTCTTTCTGGCGGCGGCCACGTCATGGGTGCTTTACTTCGGATTTCGAATGCTTGGCGTCGCAGTCAATAGACAGGTGATTGCTGAGTCGATCTTTGCTCTCGCAGCGCTAATGGGCCTGTACGGTGTGATCAACGCTCGCTGGCTCCGCATACATCGGATCACGGTGAAATTGCCGAATCTCCCGGCGACTTGGCATGGCCGCGTGGCGGCACTCGTATCCGACGTGCACCTTGGCCACGTGAATGGCTCCCCATTCATGCGTCGCATCGTTAAGAAGCTCACGGGTTTGCAGCCTGACATCGTTTTCCTCGCAGGCGATCTATACGACGGCAACAAAGTGAATGTAGAAGAGGTCGTGTCCCCACTGAAGAAACTCTTCGCAAAATTCGGAGCTTATTTCGTGACCGGCAATCATGAAGAATTTGCCAGTCCAACGCAATACCTCGACGCAATTAGAGGCACAGGCGTCGGAGTCCTCGATAACGAAAAGCTCGTTATAGACGGTTTGCAGATTATTGGCGTGACCGCGCGCTTTCGTTCAATTCTCGAACGCGCCGAGATCGATCGTAATCAATCAAGCATTTTGCTCTCGCATTCCCCGCGCGCACTATCCATTGCAGAAGATGCCGGAATCTCACTGCAGCTTTCCGGTCACACACACCGGGGGCAAATCTTTCCCTTCACCTGGTTCACCAAGCGCATTTTTGGCGAGTATACGTATGGATTGAAGCGGTTTGGCGAGTTAATGGTTTACACATCCAGCGGCGCTGGAACCTGGGGTCCGCCCCTCCGCGTAGGCACTCAGCCGGAGATCGTCTTAATTCAATTTGCTTGATTGCGCTAAACTCTTCGTTGCTGCTTTCAGCGCACGGAGGCCCAATGAGAAATGCGAATTTCGCATTAACTTTGGCAATCTGCATACTGGTCGTCCCAATCCCATCGCGAAGTGAATCTATGAACACGCACTCCATCCTCCTCGTTGCCAACAAGGCTGAGCACACGCTTGGCGTCGTCGATGCGGCGGTTGGTCGCCAAATCGCCGTCATACCTGAGCAAGGCATCACAGGTCACGAAGTCGCCGCATCTCCGGATGGCAAGCTTGCGTATGTGCCAATTTATGGCAATTCGGGTGTCGGCAAGCCGGGCACCGACGGGCGCAACATGGTGGTGATCGATATTGCGGCGCAAAAAATAATTGGCAATTTAGATTTCGGCCACGGCGTGCGTCCACACTGTGCTGTCTTTGCCCCGAAGGACGGACTCTTGTACGTGACTACCGAACTCGACAGCGCAATTACCGTCATCGATCCGCACGCGCTCAGAATCGTCGGGACAATTCCAACCGGACAACCTGAGTCTCACATGCTGGCGATTTCGCCAGACGGGGAACGTGGATACACCGCAAACGTAGGCCCGGGTACCGTTTCCGTCTTAGACATGAAAGCGCGAAAGAACATCGCTGTGATTCCGGTTTCCGGCCAAATCCAGCGCATTGCGGTTTCTGTGGATGGCCGAATGGTATTCACTTCCGACCAGACGAAACCTCAACTGGCGGTGATCGACGCCTCAAGCAACAAAGTGAAAACGTGGGTGCCTCTGCTCGCGCCGGGGTACGGTTCCGCTCCCACGTCCGACGGTCATTGGCTCGTAGTCGCTATGCCTAACGCAAACAAAGTCGCAGTGGTGGATCTCCGAGCCATGAAAGTTGCGGAAAATATCGACGTCCCCGCTGCCCCTCAGGAAGTTCTGGTCCGCCCCGATGGCCACGTCGCGTATGTCTCCTGCGATGCCAGTCACAAAGTCGCAGTAATTCGCACGACTGACTGGAAGGTTGAAAAGCTGATCGAGGCAGGAGCGGGAGCGGATGGTTTGGCGTGGGCAGGCAGGTAGTCGGATCAGGTCGCGCTGAACCGTGACGCGCCGGCGCCACAATTCGGGCACGCGTGCATCTCCTCGATACTTCCGCCGAACACCGGACTATAACCTGTTTCGCCAGAAGTGGAATGCGTGAGCTTATCGGCGTGATGGTTCATCTCGCTTCCACATCGTGGGCACTTCATTTTGTTTGCTGACACCGTTGTTACTCCAGGCTTATGTGTTCACGTCCGTAGCGCAACGTTTTTGCCATCCAGATGAGTTCTTTTAGAAACTTGTCAATGCGAGGCAGGAAAGAATTGTCGAGGAGGTCTCCTTCGTCATCAAAGAGTTTGCCGGCATTTGAGAAATTCACATCCCAGAAAATCGTGACCAGTCCCAGTTCACGCAACACCGGAAGCAAATCCTGAATGCCACGCGTTCCTCCGAAAGGACCGGCAGATACTCCCGCAGTTCCAACAGCTTTGTGGATGTATTCCTCAAGGCAGCTATCGAGAACGTGCTTCAGCAGTCCGCTGTAGCCATGATTGTATTCAGGCGAGACGATCACCAGAGCATCGGCACGTTCCATCCGCGTAGCGAAATCCGGGTCTTTTATCGCTTGCCCAGCATCGTCGGTGCGCAGGCGCAGCTTGGCGATGTCAATCAGCTCAGTTTCTACTGAACTGCGTTTCGCGAGCTCATCCGTAAGCAGGCGTGCCGCGTTCGCGCTTAAGCACCCCTTACGCACGGTTCCAAGTATCACCGGAATGTATAAAGGACGTTCGGCCACTGCGTTTACCGGGAGATTCCAATCATCAATGAGCCACCCATTGTGTGATAGGCGACTACACTCCCAAAGCCAAGGCTCAGGAGTCCAGAAGCCAGTGCCAGTCGATGAAAAATCTGTCGTCCGCTAGGAATGAGATGGAACGCCGACGCCATACTCATGGTGATCAGCATCATTCCCACGATGGTTCCGGTTCCGAACACCAGCAGGTAAGCGACCGCCCAGCGCGGGTTCCGGATTGTTGCGAGCACAAGCAATGCCGCGGCCGCCGAGCCGGCCAGTCCATGCACAATCCCAATAATTAATGGACGCACAGGTTGATACAGTTTGAATCTGAGCAGGGCGCGGTCGAGCCAAGCCAATGGAGTCTTTTGCTCACTGTGCAGATGCGTATCGGGTTCATGTCCATGGCTATGAATATGAACGTAGTCGCCGTGACTGTGCGGGTGAGAATGAATAATCGTTGGTTCGCCGGAGACTCGGCTGGCGGGGACGTCTGTTCCCGCGTCACCAGCTTTCCATAGCGGCACGCTACGCAGGAAGCTGATCGCGTTCATGCCGGAATAACAAGATCGAACACGATGATCGCGGTGCCGACTACAAAAATTGTTAGTGTGTGCCCCGCGCCCCAGAAGACTCCAATCCATGCCGCTTTCGAAATCTTGCGCTCGCGGCTGACGATGGTGGTAACCGCGATCACGTGATCCGGATCGGTGGCGTGCCGCATCCCTAGAAAAAATCCCAGCGCGATGATGGAAAGAAAATTAATCATTCCGCGACACAATCAGGCCCTGAAGCAGCCGGCTTGTGATACTTACAAAACCGTACTATTTGTGGCCATGGGCGATTTTCGCATGGTTTACGGTATCGGATGTCGTCAGGCATGAAATCCGAGAATGCCAAATAGAAAATAGGGAAAACGAAAGTTCCTGCATCCAACAAATTGTGCGATGACATCTTTCTTCCACGCACATGGATAAAAGAAAGGATGAGCTATGCGCCCGACATGCACGACCGTGCTGTTCATCAGTCTTTGTGCGTTTCTTGTTTCCACTCTCGCCTCCGCCCAGGACTACTCACGCGTTGAAGTCTTCGGCGGGTACTCTTATCTTCATGTCGATACCCAGGGTATCTCCAGTTCATCGCTGATCGCGTTGTGCACCAGCGTAATCGGTGCCACCTGCCCAGCTACTTTCAAGGTCCGTCCCAGCTTCAACGGATGGGAAGCCGCCGGACAACTCAATCTGAATCGCTGGTTCGGAGTAAAAGCAGATCTCAGCGGCCACTATGGCAACTTGGTCAGCGTCACTTTCAATTCTATCCCGCCGGTTGTCCCGCTGAACTTCTCCACTCCTGATCAGCACATCTACGACTATCTATTCGGACCGGTGATTTCGCACCGAGCTCCCCGGTACACGGTTTTCGCGCACAGCCTATTCGGTGGCGAGCACGTCGGCTTCGGCAATTTTCAGATTGTTGGAGGAC
>QHZV01000074.1 GCA_003224785.1 Acidobacteriota bacterium | reverse complement strand
GTTCGCTTTAAAAATAAATAGCCCCTGCGCTCTGAAGGCGCAGCCAGGGGCCTTTTTTCTGCGAACTGCTTTTGGACCGATGAAAGCGGTAGCGGCGCTCACGGAGATTCGGAGAGTTGCCCTTCGATACTTCGCCGCCGCCCCGGAAAGAAAAACCGAAACTTCAAAGGTCGTTCCCTGCGGCGCTCTTCTTCCAAATGCCGGGCGCGAGCCTTCAACAAGTCATTCAGCGACACCAAGCCTAAGAACGTTCGCGTACTGCGTTCCACGACGGGCATTCGCGTGACTCCTTTTTCCGCCATCCTATAGACCACCACACGCAGCGGTTCATCGGGATAGGTTTCGATTGCTGCTTTGCGTGCCAGGTCTGCGAGAGAGCTGCTCAGGATTGCATCCCCTTCCTGCTCGATGCGTTCACTGATGTCGAGGCGCGTCACTACTCCAACCAACTCTCCGTCTAGCCCCACAACCGGCAGTAGTCGTTGCTCCTGGCGATCATCCGCCCGCAAAGATTGCCATATCTCGCCCAACTTGGCGCTCGCCGGCAACACCGCGACTTTGGTCCGCATAACCTCCCGCACAAAGAGGATTTCAAGCGGATCAACTGCATATTCGCGGCTCAAGTGGTATCCGCGGCGCGCAACTTTCTCAGTCAAGATGGAGCGTTTCAACGTCAACACGGTAAAAGCGTGAGCAATAACGCTGGCCACCAGCAGCGGTAAAAACACATTCGCATCGTGCGTGAGTTCGAACGCAAATACGACGCTCGTGAAAGGAGATCGCATGGTACCGCCGAGAATGGCGCCCATCGCAATCAGAGGCCAGAAACCCGCACCCTCGTAAGGAAGAAACATTGCTCCCAGACCACCAAGCGCCCCGCCCATCATTAACAGCGGCGCCAACACTCCTCCCGATGTGCCCGACCCTAGGGACACCGCCCAGATGAACCATTTGACCAGGAGAACTCCTAAGATCACTTTTGTAGTCACGTCCCCGCGAATCAGCGCGCCAATTGTGTCGTAGCCAACTCCCAGTGCCTGCGGGAAAACGAGGCCTCCCAGTCCGATCGCCAAACCACCAATCGCCGGCCACCACATCCAATGAATTTTCAGCTTTTCAAAGCCATCCTCGGCGGCGTACACGGATACAGTCAGCAGCGCAGACAAAGCGCCAGCTAGTATCCCAATCAATGCGCAGCCCAATAGCCCTTCTGGTCCAATAAACAGCGGGTGAGGCGGAGCGGGAAATAGAGGTCCGAAACCGAGAATGTATCGCCGCACCACTGCGGCAACCGCGCTTGCCATGGCAACGGGAATTAAACTGCGTGGTTTCCATTCGAAAAGTAAGAGTTCAACAGCGAGCAGCACTGCCGCCACCGGCGAGGCAAACGTCGCGGACATCCCACCGGCAGCGCCGGCGACGAGAAGAGTTTTCCGCTCGGCACTCGTCAAATGGAACAGTTGTGCGATTAACGAACCGACTGCGCCGCCGGTCATAATGATCGGGCCCTCGGCGCCAAACGGGCCGCCGGAACCAATAGATATCGCCGACGAAATCGGTTTTAGAATTGCAACCTTTGGTTCAATCCGGCTGCCGTTCAGCAAAATAGATTCAATAGCCTCAGGAATTCCGTGGCCACGAATGCGTTCGGAGCCATACTTCGCCATGACGCCGATAATCAATGCGCCCACGATTGGAACCAACACGCTATAAATTCCAAGATGATTGCCTGCTGGGGAAACCAGGCTTGCGTTCCAGCGCCCGAAATAGAAAAGATTCGTGAATAGTCCAATCAGACGAAGCAATGCCAGGGCAACAAAAGCACAGACCCCGCCAATGATCATCGCCAATAGACTGATGGGGCAGAGCCGCCAGGTGGCAGTGAAATCTCCCAATTCGAGGTTGCGCGGCTTTGGTATCTTCATTATTCTGATTCGCGATCTTTATGATGTGTTTACGGGCTGGCGTGTTCCACGCTTCTTAGAGGTTTTTGGCAGCATTTCCCTGTATCCAAGGACCGCCGTCATCGCCTGCACTAATTCCGCTCCCCTAGTGTGGACTTCAGTGATCCTTTGACGAGCCACTCGCTCAAGGAGCTTCTCGCCCGATTGCCGAAGAAGGACAAGAACGTGACGACGATCTTCCACATCGCGCTTGCGGTGCACATATCCCCGGACTTCCAGCCGATTGATCAATTCGACGGTGGTGTTGTGCCGAAGCCCCAGTCGCTCGGCCAGCACGCGGACTGTGGGGTCCGCATCGGCTGGCAGCCCACGGATAGCCAGCAGCAATAAGTATTGCTGCGGCTCAAGGCCGACTCGGCGCGCCGCATAGTCACTCTCAGACAAAAAGTGGCGAATTCGGTAACGGAGTTCAGCGAGCGCGCGATAATCGGAAGTTGTAATCCTGATAGCCACTCGGCTCCAATATATCGCATTACGATATTACTACCTTCGGATGCTCGTTCCACGCAAGTCAGCTTGGATATGAGCAACGCGCGAATCTAAACCTGCATCTCGTGCTTCTCACGCGTTTAACATGAAAGCCGTGGACACAGCAAATTCCGACGCAGTAAAAGTTCCCCGCATTCGCCTCTGGCGAAAGCCGCTGGACTACGTTCGAACCCAGCTGCAGGAACGTGAGGATCAGGTCTTCCTGGTGCTGGCGCTGGTTATCGGGGCGCTCACGGGCTTAGTGGTCGTTGCGTTCATCGTCCTGACGGAACGATTGGGAATGCGGCTTTATCCCGTCGGTGGCGCAAGGTGGCGCCGATTGTTGTTCCCTGTGGCAGGATCGCTCGGAATCGGATATCTGCTCTCCCGCTACTTCCCGTACGCACGCGGCAGCGGGGTCCCGCAAACCAAGGCTGCGTTATACGCGCGTGAAGGACGTATTACCTTTCGAACCGTCTTCGGTAAATTCTTTTGCACATCAGCCACGCTGGCCAGTGGCATCCCGCTCGGACGCGAGGGACCCTCGGTGCAAGTTGGATCAGGTCTGGCATCCGTGCTCGGCCGAAATCTCGGATTAGGCCCGGAAAGAGTAAAGGCCCTCATTCCGGTCGGAGCGGCAGCGGCCATTGCAGCGGCATTCAATACGCCGCTAGCAGCCGTAGTGTTTGCGCTGGAAGAAATCGTTGGCGACCTCCACGCGCCGGTAATCGGATCCGTAGTGCTGGCGTCTGCGACTTCTTGGGGTGTGCTTCGGCTTCTACTCGGAAACAGTCCATTGTTCAAAGTTCCGCAATATCAGCTCGTACATCCCGTAGAATTTGCCATTTACGCAGTTCTTGGAGTCCTGGGTGGGTTGGTCTCCGTCGCGTTTACGCGCCTTCTGCTCGGCATGAGAGAGCGGTTCCTTCGCTTGCCTCTAAAGACGCAGTGGTTCCAACCCGCAGCCGGCGGACTTCTGGTTGGCGTCCTGGGATGGTTCACGCCCCAGGTGCTCGGAGTCGGGTACGGATTCGTAGGGCACGCGCTGAACGGCAGCATGGCGTTAAAGCTAATGCTCTTGTTGGTGTTTTTGAAACTCATCACTGTCACCGTGAGTTATGCATCGGGAAATGCGGGTGGAATTTTCGGCCCTGCCCTTTTCATTGGGGCCATGCTCGGTGGAAGCGTTGGCACGGTGGCGCATCAACTCTTTCCAGGACACACCGCAAGTTCTGGCGCTTACGCTCTGGTCGGCATGGGAACTGCTTTCGCGGGAATTGTTCGCGCCCCAATGACCTCGGTCCTGATGATTTTCGAGATGACGCAGGATTACGCCGTGATCGTGCCGCTGATGATCTCAAACCTCGTAAGCCTGTTTATCTCCTCGCGTCTTCAGCCAGAGCCGATCTACGATGCTCTGGCAATTCAAGACGGGATCCATCTGCCCGGCCATGAATCACGACAGCGAACAGCTCAACACCGGGTGATTCGGATCATGCGGCCTGCCGGAAATCTCTTGTCCGCGGAAACCACGGTCAAAGACGCGCTCGCTGCCATGAATTCGCCGCGTAACTGGCTCGTGGCCGATGCTCGTGGCGTGATCGGAGTAATCACTCGTAACGACCTCGAGCAGGCGGCGCAAGACGGCGCCGATAAACCCGTCGCCGATTTGGTAAATCCTATTCACTTTCCGCACCTGCATTCAGACCAGGGACTCGACCTTGCACTTGACCGTATGGGAGAGAACAAGCTGGAGATGTTGCCGGTCGTGAATCGCGCCAACATCCATAAACTCGAAGGAATTGTTCACCTTCAAGACGTTCTGCAAGCATACGGAATTCACCCCATCCCGTAGGCATTTTCCATCCCTACCGCACTGCGATACCATAAAGAACGGTCACTTGCAGACGGCAAATATCCGCCGTCTCATTCCGCAGAGGAGTTCAACCCATGGCGACCGTTACCCAGACCAATCCGGCAATTCCACTCACCAAAAATGAACACCTGTTGCGTTGGGTGGAGAAAATGGCCGAGCTTACGGGTCCGGCGAACATCCATTGGGTCGACGGCTCCCAGGAAGAATACGACCAACTCTGCGATGAAATGGTCGCGTCCGGCACTCTGACCAGCCTCAATCAAAAGCTTTGGCCTGGATGTTACCTGGCCCGCTCTCACAAGAGCGACGTCGCTCGCGTGGAAGATCGCACATTCATTTGCTCGCTGTCGAAAGACAGCGCCGGCCCTACGAACAATTGGGAAAATCCATACGAGATGCGCCGCAAGTTGCGCGGCCTTTTCCGGAATTCCATGAACGGTCGAACCATGTATGTTCTTCCATTCAGCATGGGCCCGATCGCGTCCCCGATGTCACAGATTGGCGTGCAGCTTACTGACTCGCCTTACGTTGTCGTGAGCATGCGCATCATGGCGCGCATCGGCCTGAAGGTATTCAAAGAAATAGATAAAGACTACAAGCGTGTAGTCCCCTGCCTGCACAGCTTGGGTGCGCCGCTTAAGCCCGGGCAGAAGGATGTCGCGTGGCCATGTAACGACGAAAAATACATTGTGCATTTTCCCGAGAGCCGCGAAATATGGTCGTACGGTTCCGGTTACGGGGGCAATGCGCTCCTCGGCAAAAAATGTTTTGCATTGCGCATCGCTTCAAACATGGCGCGTGACGAAGGCTGGATGGCCGAGCACATGCTCATCGTCGGCGTTGAAGATCCTAAGGGCGACAAGACCTATGTGGCCGCCGCGTTTCCCAGCGCTTGCGGAAAAACCAACTTCGCCATGCTGGTCCCGCCCGATGAATTCAAATCGAAAGGCTGGAAAATTTGGACGGTTGGCGACGACATCGCCTGGATTACTCCTGATTCACAGGGCCGTCTGCGCGCCATCAATCCTGAAGCGGGATTTTTTGGAGTTGCGCCGGGCACTTCCGTTAAAACCAATCCCAACGCAATGGCAGCGCTCGCGAAGAACAGCATTTTCACCAATGTCGCACTCACTCCCGACGGAGGCATCTGGTGGGAAGGCATGACAGATGAGCCTCCCGCGGAATGCATTGACTGGCAAGGCAATCATTGGACACCAGAAATTGCCAAGAAGACTGGGGCCAAGGCGGCACATCCGAATTCGCGGTTCACTGCTCCCGCAAAACAATGTCCGACCATTGATTCCGCCTGGGAGGACCCAACTGGGGTCCCCATCAGTGCGATCGTATTCGGAGGCCGCCGCGCCCACACGATTCCGCTCATCTATCAAGCCTTCAACTGGAGCTCTGGTGTTTACGTGGGCGCGACCATGGGATCAGAGATGACCGCGGCGGCGGCGGGTGAAATCGGCAAAGTGCGCCGCGATCCGATGGCCATGCTTCCCTTCTGCGGATATCACATGGGCGATTACTTCCGCCATTGGATCAAGATGCAGCGCTCACTGACTGTGACTCCGCGCATTTTTCACGTGAACTGGTTTCGCAAAGATGAAAATGGCGCGTTTGTGTGGCCAGGATTTCGCGACAACTTCCGGATGCTCAAGTGGATCGTGGATCGCGTCCATGGCCGCACTCGTACGAAGGAAACTCCAATTGGCTGGACTCCGTTTTACGAGGACGTGGATTGGACCGGCCTGGATTTTCCAAAAGAAAAATTCGATGAGCTTCAACGAATTGATCGTCCAGCCTGGAAGAAAGAAGTGATCAGTCACGAGGAATTATTCATTCTGCTCCACGCTCATCTTCCGCCTGAAATGATTTATGAGCGGGAGCTTCTGATCTGCAGGCTATAGAGAATCATGGCACCGTCAGTGGCGCGAACTCGAGAAGAACTCACCGAGGATTTCCTCGATCTCGATCATCGCTATGCCGCTTTATCGCAATACTGCACATCTAAGCAGCTAACATGGTGCCCTGCCGATGCTGGATGGTCTATAGCGCAGTGCATCGAACACGTGGCGCGCGTCAACTCTGTCTATCTCGTCGCAATCAAAAGCACGATCGCCGATAGCCGAAAACTCGCCAACTCCAACGATCAGCTGTTGCGGACAGCAGGATGGTTTTCGGCGTTCTTTTTAAAAAGCGTTAGTCCGGAAGGGAAAACCAAGATGCGGGCACCGCGAATCGGCCGCCCCGATCCTGACTCTGCGCAAATCAATCCCGAAGAAGCCCTACAAAAGCTGCAGCGCACTCACCTGGAGATTCGGGAGGTCCTTGCATCGTCTCAGCAGGTGAACCTGAACCAAGTCCGTTTTAGAAATCCATTTGTTCCATTGATACGCTTTACAATCGGAACAGGATTTCTGGTAATGGCCGCCCATGGCCGCCGTCACCTGTTGCAGGCCGAACGAGTCTGCAGCGCAAATGGTTTCCCGCTTGCGAGAGCATCTGCCGGCAGCGCGACCGAGGTCTGAATCACCAGCTCGTGACCAAGGTGTGTACCGGCGATCTCGTCCCGACAATCGGAAACGCTTCATCGCCCCTCATAATGCGCCAGAGAATCCGATTGAAAACGCCGTCATCAATGCGGTCGGGCTTCGTGAAATCGAGTCCTTCTGACATCTGCGCTGCAGCGCTGTGCTTCGG
>QHZV01000386.1 GCA_003224785.1 Acidobacteriota bacterium | reverse complement strand
GCGTGACGCTCTTCAGTGTTCCGGTATAGTAATCGCCCCACTGAAAGGATCCCGCGTATGTAACGCGGCGATTTCCAGATGAGGTATATGCGACTTGATGCTCCGTAAAACGATATCCCCCTGCGGGAATCGAAATGTTCTGGTACAGATGCAGAGGCCGTACGAGTAATTGATAGACAACATCCTGCGGATTGGAATCGATTTCGGCACTGTCATTGAATAAGACACGAATGGCCGGGCTCCACTCCTTATAGATAAGCTGGCCCGCTGTGTTTGGGTCGTGATTAACGAAGGCTCCGATATCGAGTTCGCGAATATTCAGCGCATGCGGACGCGGCGTGAAACTCCATTGAAAGATGGTCGGCTGATCGTCAGTGCGCGTCACGAATCCCATTTCCGCATTAAAGTTCTTTTCGGTTACGCCGTGGCCGGCATAGATGTTGAACCAGTTGTTGGCGTACGTCAGTCTTCCGCCGAGTGCGGTATCATTACCGACCAGGTTCTGTGTCCAGGATTTCGCATAATAGCCGCGCAGATTGAGATTTCCGAGGAGCACGAACTTCGCGTCCACGCCCCCGGAGCGGTTGTATGGATCCAGGGGATTACCCGATTGCTTGTCGGTTGCAATGAAGCCGATATAGGAGCCGGGTGTGAGCGGCTTCTTCACGCGGGCGACGGTATAGTTGGCGTACGGCGCGAAATCCTCCGCGCGAGTCTTTACATCCATCACACCAAGATCCAATCCGCCGACATGGCCAGCAACCTTACCGCCGGCATCTATGGGAACTTGTTGCCCGCTGACTGGGTCAATTCCGATCTGCCTACTGAAGAACAACAGGTCCTGGTTCCAGAGTAAGAAATCAAAGACGTCGGAGTCTTCGAGAAAAAACCGGCGCTTCTCGGGGATCTGGATTGGATAAGGAGTCAGATTGAACTGTTGCTGGTCCACATCGGCATCGGAAAAATCTGTATTCACCGTTCCGAGTGCGATCAGGTTGCTTGTGAGTCCATATTTCACGTCCACGCCGCCGGTGTGCAGCGCGCTCCAGGGCTGTCCGGTTAGGCTTTCCGCGCCTAGTAGTCCGTATGGTTTGATGATCAGCAACCGTCCGCTCTCGATTCCCTTCAGTCCTTGAAGCGTTCCTGCCTGCGACACGCGCCATAAACCAAAAATTCGGTAGTAGCCGGACCACTCGTCTTCTTCATTCTTTCGCCGAATGAACCGTCGAAAGTTTATGCCCCAGGTCACGTCGGAGCCGCCGTGGAAGTTGAGCGTATTAAACGGGACCTCGATCGTGGCAGTCCAACCATCCGCGGTAATCTTTGCTGCGGAGTTCCAGAGCCCGTCCCAGCTGGCGTCCACGATGGAGTCATCTTGCGGCGGAGATCGCTCTTCGATGATTTCTCCGTCCCGCTGGGTGCCGAGAGGGTTCACCTCGAAGATGTATCCGTTCCGGTGACTTCGAGTCGGATCAATGAGAACGGCAAAGTTATCGTCCAGGTCTTGCGAGAGATCACGGCGAAGCTGGGTCGAGACTATGTCCTTCGGACGGTCATCGTGGCAGTAGATTCCAAAGTAAATGTGCTTCGAGTCGAAGAGGATGCGGACCTCGGTCTTCTCCGTTGGTGGTTGAGTCTCAAGAGGCTCGCGCTGACGGAAGTCCGCAATCACCGGAGCTGAAATCCACAATGGGTCGTTCAGGGTGCCGTCAAGCTTGGGAGGGTGGTCGGTGCGAACGGCAACTGCGATGCGAGAGCCACTGGAACTCGGTACTGTCTGGCCGAAGAGCGACGCGGTTGCGAGCACAAGCAGAAATGGGATGAAGCCTGATCGGACCGACATGACTTCATTCCACTGAAAGTCGTTGTTCTTGTCCTGTCTTACACTTGAGGGTAGGCTGGGAGGCTGGATCCAGTATGGGAAACTGCTTCACTGGGATGTGGCGGCCCCACCCTTTTGATTTTTAGACGATTGAACCACCACAATGAGGCTGCCCCAGCCTTTGCGGTTTTCAAAGAGCCTGCCCTGAGCGCAGTCGAAAGGCTGGGTATTACGAATGTGTGTAAAGGTGATCTTGCTGACAGTCTCGCAAGTCATCGGCGCGAAGCTCGCGGTGAAGCCGTCGAAATCCCCGCCCTTCGAGACCGCAAAGGACGGGGCAGCCTCAGTGTGATAGTTTCAAGCAGTCAAAAACCAAAGACCGGGCCAGCCTCCCGTGGCCTGTGCTATCTTTTTGGCGCACTCGTCCCGGAAACGTGACCTTTAACCAGGAGGGCTTATGAGTTCAGTTAGAGTCTTCACAATATGTCTGGCCATTTTATTGAGCGCAGGCGTTGTTGCTGCGGATACCCCTACCTATCAGAAGGGCACTCTCATTGTCGCCACCGCAGCCGGAAACAAGTCCTACAACTTGAGGGTGGGCGCCCAAACTCTATCAGATCAGCCTCTGCGGCGATTTCCAGGACGGACAGGAAGTCGAGTACCTCTTGCGAGATGACAAGGTTTATATCGCCCATGCTGGCGCAAAGGATTACAAATGTTCGATCGTCTCGACGACCGAGTCTACTGACCCCAATGCGCTCCCTACCCCCAATGCTCCGCCAGCTCCCAGCTATATGAAGGGAATAATCCTGGGCTATTCGATACGAAGAGACCTAAAAGTTTCGCGCGGCGGTGGCGCTCCGGGAGGCATGGTCTTCCCTGCGTCTTCCAGCGCCCGCAAGGCTAAAGTTTATGAACTACAAGGCCCGGAATTGGTTTACCAG
>QHZV01000431.1 GCA_003224785.1 Acidobacteriota bacterium | reverse complement strand
GAGCTTGATGGCAAGATATGGGCCACGCGCTTCTTTCAACGGGACGCTGTTTGTTTATCGGATAAGAACAAACGCATTGATATTGGAGTACAAGCGCCGCACGACGGATTGGTACGCGACGGCAAAATCTATTTCACAACAGTGGACGGGAACATCGTCGTGGTCGGCAGGAACTCGCTCAAGGTTGAAAACGTGATTGATCTGAAAACAATCAATGGGCAGAAAGCCCTGCTGGGTTGGTGCCGGGGACTGTTGCCGCTCGATGAGCGCAGGTTTTGGATTGGGTTCACACGGGTCAGGAAAACGAAATTCAGGGAGAACCTGCTCTGGATGCGCAGCATATTTCGCGATGGAATGCACGAAAAACCCAGCCATTTGGCGCTCTATGACACCTCTCGGCTCGAGTGCACTCAGGAATTCGATCTGGAATCTCACGGTCTGAATGTGATTTTCAGCATCTTTCCGGCGTCAACTCAACAGGTAACGGAAGCCGATGAATTGATCTCTCCCTCCGCCGAAGTACAGCACCGGTGACAAGCCTCCGACCGCCACACCGGCAGGACTCACAAAATCAATTTTCCTAGCCGACCCGAAAAGTTATCCTCTCAACCATGCGCACCCTGGATAAACGGCAAATTGTCAAGAATGTCAGTTCCAGCTGGTTCGCGCTCGGCACCAACGTCGTAGTTGGGTTCTTTCTCTGGCCTATGATCGTGCACCGGCTCGGAGATGATGCTGCCGGGATCTGGATCTTGATCTTCTCAATCACCGGCTACTACGGACTCTTCGATCTGGGAATTCGATCTTCGATCATCCGCTATGTCTCAAAGACCAAGGCCACAAATAATGTGGAAGCCGCGAGCCGGGTCGTCAGCACCAGCCTGTTTGGCTATTCGTGCATTGGTGCGTTTGCATTCTTGATTACGGTTGTCGTCAGCTTGTTTGTAAACCGATTTCATAGCGTACCGCCGGAATTTCACTCGACCGCTCCCTGGCTCTTGTTCATGGTGGGCACCGCCGTTTCTCTAGGCTTTCCGCTGGGAGTTTCGGGAGGCGTGCTTGAGGGTCTGCAGAGATTTGACGCCCGGCGGTTCCCCGATATTGGCGCTACCTTGCTTAAGGGCGCGTTGATCGTCTTCGCCTTGCAGCACGGTTACGGGCTCCTGACAGTGGCATTAATTACCGTAGCTATGCCGCTACTAGCTTCGGTTGTGTGCACCATAATTGCCGCACGGCTATTGCCTGTTCCCATGGGTCTGCGATACGTGGACGGAGCCACGTTTCGAGAAATGGCAACCTATGGGGGGACCACGCTTATCATCATCGTCTCCGCGCGGCTGCGTTTCAGAAGCGACTCCATCATCATCGGGGCATTTCTTTCGTCGGCGGCGATCACCTATTTCAATATCGGTGCACGGATCGTTGATTACGCTGGCGAAGTAGTAGAGAACCTGGCGCAACTGTTCGTGCCCATGTCGAGCCAAGCCGACGCCCTCGGTGAGACCGACCGCTTGCGTAAAATCTTTGTCGCGGGAAACCGTTTCTGCGCGCTCATTATCTTCCCGATTTGCGCGGTACTAGTAATGCTTGGAAAATCCGTCATCGAAGCGTGGGTGGGCGTCCGATACGTTGAGACCAGCTATCCAGTGCTGCTGATTCTTCTTTTGTCCACAAGCCTGATGCTGGCCCAGGCAGCTTCTCCGAGGGTGCTCCCTTACGGCATCATTGGCGACGCTGTGGGCACTGCCGCACCGCTGGCAATTACGACCATCTGCTTTTTACCATGGCACCTGTGCCGCCAGTTGCAGATTCGCATCGGAACCTACTTGCGGGAGGCTTATTTTCTACCGCTGATCGTTTGCGCCCCACTGATTGTTGCGCTCCTGCTGATGAAGCAATGGTTCGTGCCGCACAACTATGTCCAGCTTTCGGCCCATCTGGTGGTAGCGGGCACGGTGTATGGGCTGTCGCTATCATGGGCTTTCGCATCCAAGCGAGCGATGAAGGTCGGCACGCTGCACTCGCCCGGGCCTTTGGAGCCTGCGGCTACGGAGAGTTTTTCGCAGGAAATATGAGAAGAACCGGCTCGACCCTATTAACAAGGTGCAAACACAACTGATTACTTTCGTTGATACCGGCGACATTCAGCAAGTCCGCATTTGCTGCTAAAGTAGAGTAGTTGCAATAGTTACAGTCGTTCGGTCCCCCGTAGTTGTCCTGGTTCTATGTCCAGGAAAATTTAATTAACTCATGGAGGTTTACGCATTCTTATGACTTCGACAAGCCACCTCATCCCGGCGCACGGCGGCGAATTAGTACAGCTGATCGCCTCGCCCGAACGCAGCGCCGAACTGAAAGCCCATTCCCGCGAGTGGCTGTCCTGGGACCTCACTGCGCGCCAAGTCTGCGATCTTGAACTTTTGCTGAGCGGCGGCTTCTCTCCCCTGCGAGGGTTCATGAAGCGCGCGGACTATGAGCGCGTTTGTCACAACATGCACCTGACCAGCGGCGTGCTATGGCCCATGCCGATCACCCTCGACGTCACCGAGGAATTTGCCAAGAAACTTCAGCCCGGCAGCAGCAAGATTGCACTGCGCGACGCCGAGGGAGTGATGCTGGCCCGCTCATCCCGGGGCTGACTTTGCAATGAACAAGTCGAATCCGTGGTATGTCGGGGGAAAGTTGGAGGGCGTACAAACTCCCTCTCATTATGATTTCAAGACCCTCCGTCTCACCCCCGCTGAACTGCGCACTGAGTTTGCCCGCCTCGGTTGGAGGCGAGTGGTGGCGTTCCAGACCCGAAATCCAATGCACCGCGCCCACGTGGAACTCACCTTCCGCGCCGCAAAGACTGTCGAAGCAAACCTGTTGATTCACCCTTCAGTCGGAATGACGAAGCCTGGCGACGTGGATTACTTCACGCGCGTGCGCTGCTATCAGCTGTTGCTCGCGAAATATCCTCCGGGGACGGTGAAACTGTCCCTGCTGCCCTTGGCTATGCGCATGGGCGGACCGCGCGAAGCCATCTGGCACGCGCTGATCCGCAAGAACCACGGGGTCACGCATTTTATTGTTGGTCGCGACCACGCGGGCCCCGGCAAGGACACGGACGGGAAGCCGTTTTACGGCCCATACGAGGCGCAGGAACTGTTCAAGAAGCATGAGAAAGAAGTCGGCGTGACCATGGTGCCATTCAGCATGATGGTGTACCTGGAAAATCAAGACTGCTACGTTCCGGACAACGAAGTGCCCACGGGCGCACGCGTACTCAACATCTCCGGAACCGAATTGCGAGACCGGCTCAACGAAGGCCGGGACATTCCAGCATGGTTCACCTATCCCGAAGTCGTCCGCGAACTCCGCCGCAGTTTTCCACCCCGGCATAAGCAGGGCGTCACGATTTTCTTCACCGGCCTTTCTGGCTCCGGTAAGTCAACCATCGCTAACATCCTGCTGACGAAGTTCTTGGAAATGGGCGGACGGCCGGTAACCATCCTCGATGGAGACCTGGTTCGCAAGCATCTTTCTTCGGAGCTTGGCTTCTCGAAAGAGCATCGCGATATCAACATCCGCCGCATCGGCTACGTCGCCTCTGAAATCACCAAGAACGGTGGAATCGCCATCTGCGCCCCAATTGCACCGTACGATGCGACCCGCAAGCACGTCCGTGGGCTCATTGATCCATACGGTGGCTTCGTTCTGGTCCATGTAGCTACACCTATCGAAACTTGTGAGGAGCGCGACCGCAAGGGGCTTTACGCCAAGGCCCGTGCCGGCATCGTAAAGGAATTCACCGGCATTTCCGATCCCTATGAAGTCCCAGCTGATGCAGAGGTCGTTATCAACACGGCCGAGCTCAGTGCGGAGGAATCTGCACAGGAAATCATTCTTCACCTGGAGCAGCAAGGCTTCATCGGAGTGAGCGCGGAACCGGTAGGCTCGGCTGGGGCATAACGACAGCGATGGAACCAGCCGTACTCAGGATCCTGATCGGCATGGTGGTTGGAACTCTCATCGGTCTCACCGGACTGGGGGGCGGCGTGCTGTTGCTCCCCATCCTGATCTTTGGCCTGGGAATTCCAGCAATCAAGGCTGTTGGATCGGACGCGCTGTTCAACTTCATTACGAAAATTCCCTCGAGCATAGTGCACTTGAGGAAGGAGAACGTACGCCGCAAAGTTGTGATTGCGCTGGCGGCGGGCAGTGTACCGGGTTCGATGGTTGGGGTTCGCCTGCTGCAGCATCTGCGCGTTATTTACGGTGCCGGCGTAAATGTGCTGATCGTGGTTTCTACGCTCCTCTTGGTGCAGCGAAGGATCGAGGCGGGAGTAGCCAACAGGCCTCCGACCGCTAAGTCCTTCGCTGGAATGGCAGTCATAGGGCTGGTCGTCGGATTCCTCGTCGGCATGACTTCGGTTGGTTCAGGCAGCATCATTATGATGCTCTTGCTGTTGTTCTACAGCTATCCGCCAAAGGTCATGGTCGGAACAGATATTGTTCATGCCATGATTTTGACCGGCGTCACCAGTCTGTTGCACTTTCGCCTGGGGAATGTTGACCCTTCGCTAGTGGGATATTTGCTGGTTGGTTCGATCCCCGGCGGTTTAGTGGGCTCTTATCTCAGCACCCGCGTTCCGGTGCTGTGGTTGCGCCGCATTCTTTGCGCCATTTTGTTGCTGACCGGCATTCGTATGTTGATTGCGCCACCCGTACACTGAAGCACTTTCATGCAAACATCCCACTATTCCGATGTAGTCGCGAGGATCCAGTCTGCCATCGAGGCATCGAAGACTGTTTTCAGCCGCTTCACACCAGGCGAAATCGCAGCAGAATACAAAGCCGGACACGATCCCGTAACTGAAGCCGATCGCGAACTGGACGAAGTGCTGCGAAAAAATCTATTACGTGATGGCGAAGGCTGGCTCTCAGAAGAAAGCGCCGACGACAAGTCCCGACTCTTCAAATCTCGCGTATGGGTGGTAGATCCGCTCGATGGGACCCGCGAGTTCGTCGCAGGCATTCCGGAATTCTGTGTTTCCGTTGCCATGGTTGAGCGCGGGAAACCGGTTGCTGGAGGAATTTACAATCCCGCTACTAATGAGACGTTCGTCGGATCGATCGCTTCTGGAATCACTTATAACGGCGAACCGGCGCACGCTAGCCAACGCAACTCGCTGGATGGAGCGCTGGTATTAGCCAGCCGTAGCGAGACCAAACGCGGCGAATGGAAGGAATTCGAGAGCGCGCCGTTCAAAATCCAGCCCATGGGCTCGGTAGCGTACAAACTGGCGCGCGTAGCCGCTGGGCTCGCTGATATCACATTCACGCTGGTTCCAAAACACGAGTGGGATATCGCCGGCGGGGCGGCGCTCGTCCTCAGCTCTGGAGGCCGCGTTCGAACAAAATGGAAAGCAGAATTGGCTTGCAACCGCCAGAATCCAAAACTTGGCGGCTTGATTGCGTGCGGCCCTCTTCTCGAAGACCAGCTAATGAACTATCTCGCCCCACACATCAAACCCGTGGAGTGAGGCACGAAAGGTATTTAGACGTTTTTTTTTACCTAACCTCCATTCCCTCGCCGAGCAATCGCGTGTACAGCGCGTCAACTTCACTGACCAACCGGTCAAAACTGAATCTCGACTCCACACTCTCACGGCCCGCCTTCGCAATCTGCGCCGCAAATTGAGAATCGTCTAACAGCCGCGAGAGCGCCGTCGCTAAAGCATGCGGATTACTCGGCGGAATCAGCAAGCCTGTCACCCCATCTTCGACCACTTCCAGATTCCCGCCCAAAGCTGTGGCGACAACCGGCAATCCCGTTGCTAGATATTCCAGCACCGCATTGGGCAGACCCTCAGCCAAAGAAGGCAGCACAGCGACATCGCATGAAGCAAGAATTTGCGGAACATCGTTGCGGCGTCCAAGAAAAAGAAGGTTTTCTTTCAGCCCACTCCCTTCAACCATCGCTTCGTAATCGAGCCGCCTGGGACCATCCCCGACCAATAAAAATTGCACCTCCGGATGCGATTTCACAATTTCCGATGCAGCAGCAATCAGAATCGGATGGCCCTTCACATCGCTATTCATGTTGCCGACCAGGACAACCAGCTTTCTTCCGGCGCTTCCCGGGAACAGCCACTCACGGTTCGAGGTCACATTTCGAAAGCCGTCAATATCCACCCCGTTGTAAATCACGCAAACTTTGTTCGCGGGAAGTCTGTCCTTTTCGACCAATCCATCACGAATCGCTTTGGCATTCGTCTGCACAATCGAGGAACGCCCCTGCAAATAGCGCAGCACCCTACGGCGATAGGTTCCGTACCAGACATCGTGTGATAGGTCGCGCTGGCTGGTGATCGTTACCGGCACTCTCGCCAGTTTTGATCTGTATTCGCTCGCGACGCAAAAAGCGCGCCAGTTTCAGCACACCATGGAGGCCGGAAGGCGAGTCAATGCCTTTGCCTAATGAAAACTCCACCGCTCGCACCTGGGTACCATCCAATCGCGAAAGCAGCGGGCCTTCTTTGCGCAAGCAGCCCACAACTACTTGATACCTGGCGGAATCGAGTCGCCGCGCCAGCTCAACCGCCTGCGTCTCCGTTCCCCCGATCATGAAGGAATCTACGAGAAAGAAAACCCGGCGAGGGACAGTCGACTCCAGCATCACGGGCGTAATCTTTTCGGCATTTGTCTTATAGTGTGGAATGGCTGAAGACATATTACCTTGCCTGTGGCAACTCACCTGCCGTGGAACATTTTCGATAAAGGTCGCTGAAGAACTAACACTGTGAAGATTCTTTGGGTCAAAGCCGGAGGTTTACTGCCGCTCGATAGTGGCGGCAAGATTCGCAGCTATCACATTCTTCGCGAGCTTGCCCGCAATCACCAGGTCACCTATTTCGGATTTCATGCTCAGCAAGAGAATGCTGCCCATCGTGAGCTGGATCAAATTTTCGAGCGCGTAGTGTGTTGTCCGATACAGCTGCCCAAAGCTAAAAGTCCCGCAGAACTCCTTCAATACGGACTTGGTATTTTCTCCAGCGAGCCGTACGCAATTCGCAAGTATTGTCGCCCCCAGGTTATCCAGGAACTCCGAAAGCTTGCCGCAAACAGAGACTTCGATGTAATCGTCTGCGATTTTCTCGTCGCCGCCGGGGCAATCCCGTGGGACACTCCAATTCCCAAAGTGTTATTCACTCACAACGTTGAAGCCCTCATCTGGAAGCGTCATTACGAGGTGGCGAGCAATCCATTGTGGAAACTTCTCTCCTGGCGAGAGTGGCAAACTATGTCCCGTGCCGAGCGCGTTTACCTGCAAAAAGCAGACCACGTACTTGCCGTATCGCAGACTGACCGAGACTTCTTTGCCGCCACAGTGCCAACGAGCAAGCTCACCGTAATTCCCACCGGGGTGGATATTGATTATTTCCAGCCTCTCGATAACGAAATCGAGAACACGTTGGTCTTCACCGGTTCAATGGATTGGCTCCCCAACGAAGATGGCATTTTCTATTTTGTGCAGGAAATTCTACCCAAAATTAGTCAGCAAATTCCTAATGTTAAGTTACAAGTGGTCGGCCGCAAACCCTCGCAACGGCTTCAGGCATTGGCTTCCGAGCATCCCAATCGTGTTCATCTGACCGGATGGGTGGACGATATTCGCCCCCATCTCGGGCAGGGCGCGGTCTGCGTGGTTCCTCTGCGCATTGGCAGCGGCACGAGGCTAAAAATCTTCGAAGCGATGGCTATGGCCAAAGCGGTTGTGTCCACCACAATTGGCGCCGAAGGATTGCCAGTTCACCACGGCCAAGATCTCATGCTCGCCGATTCCCATGACGATTTCGCCCAAAGCGTGGTGCAACTCTTACAGCACGCAACTACGCGCCGGAGTTTGGGCTTGGCAGCCAGAGAACTCGTGGAGAGCAAGTACAGCTGGGCCTCGGTTGCTCGCGAATTCGCCGCAGCGCTCGCCAGTATAAACGAGCACAGTTTGATGAAAAACCGGTGAATTCCGGACAAAATCCTCGCACTTCAAGCGCAGTGGCCTGTTCATGATTACGGAAGTTACGCGGCGTTGTGTTGCCCTCTAATTCCCTGCAGTTAGGTCTTATTTCACGAAAACCCGCGCCAGACATGGAAGTGCTAGTACTCCCAGGAATCTGCACAACAGGTCATGCACCAAAAGAAGCACTTCCAAGTTGACCTCCCGTGATCTCTTAATTTGCCCGCACTTTGGTTACAGTGCCGATAGAGCACCTTGGGGAATGAAGCCCCCGAAATTCCACACGAGGTCACATAATGGCACTGCACTTGGCCGGCTCGGGCAACAACAAGAACGCCGGGCGCGTTCATGTTTCGAAGCAAGCAGGGAGACTCGCAGTCGCAGTAGCGCTGTTGGCTGTGATCCCCATTCTGTTCGCAGGTAGCGGCTATGCCGTGCCAAGTTGGTCTTTCACATTGTCTGCGTCCCTGCCTACCGGAGTTGTCGGGGTTCCGTATTCCGGTACGATCGCTGCGACGGGAGGGACCGCGCCATACAGATTCATCATTAGCGATGGAATC
>QHZV01000430.1 GCA_003224785.1 Acidobacteriota bacterium | reverse complement strand
GCCACATTGTGCAATAGAGTTTTGGAAGTTCAATTCAAAAAGAGGTGAGGCAAATGGATAACATTGTTCTGATTCGCGTGGTGGCCGGCGTTCTGGCCGTCGTATGTCTGTTCACGTTGGTTTACAGAATGAAGAAAAAGGCACCTCGCTAAACATCAACTTCTAACTCCCCCTTGGAAGGGCGCTATGTTCAGATCGCAACGGCACGTTTTTGTCTATAACAAGACGAAAGAGACCTTCTTGTCCTTTCGGGTCGAAGTCAGGGACTCCGTCTGGGGCAGGCTAACCGGCCTGCTGGGCAAGAGATCTCTGTCTCCCGATGGCGGGGCTTGGATCGTGCCCGCCAACGCCATCCACACCATCGGAATGCTGTTTTCCTTTGATCTTGTCCTCATGGACAAGAACTTTAAGGTGGTGGGACTTCGCGAACTGGTGCGCCCCTTCCGAATAACTATGCCCAATCCCAAGGCAGAGAGCGTCCTCGAACTGCCGGCTCATTCCGTCTTTCGCAGCCGGACCCAGATCGGCGACCAACTTGTGATTGATCGTTACGAAGCGAAAAAGCCATCCCAATCAGGGACGGCCAACGATTCGTTTCACATCGAAGGTCCCTCTCTTGCAGGCGACCCCTTAACCCACGAACCCGTCGTTCCCATCGCACCACGAGCTGCCAATGGACGACGATCCGGCTTCGTGAGGCAGTAAAAGTCGGTAGCCATGTTGCTGGGCGTCCGCGGTCACCGCTCCCCATTCTAGGAGCGGCAATACGGTCTTGTGCGCAGAGCGCGCACTAATAAATAGAATTTGGCCACGCCGGTTGGGCTTCGGTGCTCAATTAGGCGTTCGCTGGAAGAATCGAGAGGGTTACCAGGCCCACGCATACGCCTCGACACGCGGGTCGGCGCCTGCGCTTAAAACACCAGTAGTGGGATCAATGACGATGCCTGCGTTGGAGCCCAACGACCAGGCCGGGACGATTCGCAGCTTGTGACCGCGTGCAGCAAGAACCTGACGCGTCGCTTCCGGGATGCGCGATTCGACTGCCATGTCCCCCGGATACATTGTGTGCGGAAACGGCGAAGCCGGAAAACTCCGCGTGGACCAGCGCGGCGCCTCGATCGCTTGTTGGATGTTCATTCCGAAATCCACGAGATTGACGAGCGTCTGCATCGTCCGCATCACCTGGTCGTCGCCACCAGGGCTCCCCAGGATGGCGTAGGGCTGATCGTCCTTCATCACAAGCGTACTTTGCAGTGTGCTCCTTGGCCTCTTACCCGGCTCAAGCGCATTCGGCTCACCTCGAACGAGTGAGTAGTAGTCACCTCGGCAATTCAGAATCAGACCTGTGTCGCCCATGACCACGCCGGTCCCAAATGAGCTGTGTAGGCTCGGCTCGAAGCTCACCATGTTCCGGTCTTTGTCCACGACTCCGATGTAGCTCGTATCGCCGTCGTGTTTGGCATTGCCACTGAAAATAACCCTCAAAGATTGATTGCCTGCTGACGCATTCCTCACAAACTTCTCTGCCGAGCCCGGCCGCAATTCGAGAGAAGCCCTCTGCGGATCAATCAAGCTTCGGCGCTCGCGGGCGTACTCCTTCGAGAGCAACCCGTCATAGGGAATTTTGACGAAGTCCTGGTCTCCAAGATATTTCTCGCGGTCCGCCATCGCCAGCTTCATGGACTCAACACTTGCATGCAGGAAATCAGGAGTATTGTGTCCGAGAGCTTTGAGATCGAATCCCTCCAGCAAGTTGAGGGCAATAAGTTCAGCCGGACCTTGACTGGCGGAAGGATTCTTGTAGATCCGATATTTCCTGTAGTCAATTGAAACCGGGGTTTCGATCTCGGCAGTGTACTCGGCGAAATCTTCGTAGCGGAAGAGTCCGCCGTTCGCCTCTGAGAACGAAGCGAGTTCTCGCGCAATGTCTCCTTTGTAGAAGCGGTCGCGCACCGCTTTCAGCGCTTCGTGCCTGCCCTTTGTTTTGTTCGCCCGCTCGGCCTCGATCAATTTTCGCAACGTCCGCGCTAGATCAGTATTTCGGAAAACATCGCCCGGTTTCGGCAACTTGCCATCCGGCATGTAAACCTTCACCGTGGTTGGATATTTGAGGATCTTCTTGGTGAGAGC
>QHZV01000429.1 GCA_003224785.1 Acidobacteriota bacterium | reverse complement strand
GATTGTAGCTAAGAGCTAACAGCTAAAAGCCAAGAGCTGGTTTTACATGGCCAAACCAACCGAAGTCGAAGTCGGCGAACAGAAAGCACCGGTCATTCAGCCGGGGCATACCTTTGCCTCGTTGAACGAGAAGATCGGCGGAATCGTTCTGAAGCGGCCCATCAAGGGCGGTTGGATCTTAGGCATGTTCATCTGCTTCGTGATTCTGCAATGGTTTCTGTTGGCCGTCTGCTGGCTGTTCTACAAAGGCGTGGGCGTCTGGGGCGTGAACATCCCCGTCGGCTGGGGATTCGCCATCGTCAACTTTGTTTGGTGGATCGGTATCGGCCACGCCGGAACTCTGATTTCAGCCATTCTTCTTCTGCTTCGTCAGCAGTGGCGTAATTCGATCAACCGCTTCGCTGAAGCGATGACGCTTTTTGCCGTCGCTTGCGCCGGCATGTTCCCGATCTTCCATTTGGGCCGGCCGTGGTTGTTCTATTGGCTGTTTCCGTATCCGAACACGATGACGTACTGGCCGAACTTCCGCAGTCCGCTGGTGTGGGACGTGTTCGCGGTCACAACGTACCTGACGATCTCGCTGGTGTTCTGGTTCGTGGGATTGATTCCCGATTTCGCCAGCATGCGCGATCAGACTGACAACAAACTCATAAGGTTCATTTACGGATCGCTGGCGATGGGCTGGCGCAATTCTGTTCGCCACTGGAGCCGCTACGAGACTGCGTATCTCTTGCTCGGCGGACTAGCGACGCCTCTGGTTCTATCAGTTCACACCGTCGTGAGTTTCGACTTCTCGGTGGGCATCGTTTCGGGATGGCACACTACCATCTTCCCGCCATATTTCGTGGCCGGCGCGATCTACTCCGGATTCGCCATGGTGCTTGTGCTTGCAATCCCCATTCGCAAGTTTTATGGAATTGAAGATCTCATCACCATGCGCCACATCGAGAATTCGGCGATGGTGATGCTCGCAACTGGCTGGATTGTGGCTTATGGATATGCCTTCGAAGCTTTCATGAACTGGTACGGCGGCGACCCATATGAAAGTTTTCTGCGATGGAACCGGTTGCACGGGCCCTATGCGTGGACGTACTATCTCTTGCTTTTCACGAATTTGGTAGTACCCCAGGTCTTGTGGTTCAAGAAGATTCGCAATAACACCGTGCTGCTGTTCTTCGTTTCGCTCGATGTGCTGGTGGGAATGTGGCTGGAGCGTTTCGTCATTGTTATTGTCAGTTTGACCCGCGACTTTGTGAATTCGTCCTTCGGCCAGTACTATCCGACGCAATGGGATTGGGCCATCTTCATCGGCACCCTGGGGTTCTTCTCGGCCTGTATGTTCCTGTTCATGCGCCTGCTGCCAGCGGTCTCCATCTCTGAGTTGAAAACGTTGTTGCCGCAAGCTGAGGTGAAGGTCAAGCACGAAGAAACGGAGGTCCATCAGTGAAGGACACCGGGATCTACGGCTTGCTCGCGGAATTCGAGAATGTGAATGACGCCATTACCGCTGCTCGTAGCACCTACGCAGCTGGATATCGCAAGATTGACGCTTACTCGCCGTTTCCGGTTGAAGAGCTATCGGAGGCGATTGGTTTTCACAAGAATGGCGTCGCATTGATTTGCCTGATTGGCGGCCTGCTGGGTTGCACCGGCGCGTTCATTCTGCAGTGGTGGATCAACACGATTAGTTATCCCATCAACATTGGCGGAAGGCCGTTTAATTCGTGGCCATCGTTCATTATCGTGACTTTTGAAATGACAATTCTTTTTTCCGGATTGTCGGCCGTGTTTGGAATGCTCGCGCTGAATGGGCTTCCGATGCCGTACCACCCGGTGTTCAATGTACCGCGGTTTGAGTTCGCGTCCAAAGACCGTTTCTTCCTGATCATTTTCTGCCTAGATGGCATTGCTCCGCAAACTCGAGATCCCCACCCTAAATTTCGGGAAAGCAGCGAAATTTAGAGTGGTGCACCCCGGCGCAGTCGGATGCGTGGCCATGCTGCTCGTCCTCGCCGGTTGCCGCAATGACATGCATGACCAGCCGCGCATGAAGACTTATGCGATGAGCGATTTCTACGCTGACCTGCGCTCTGAGCGCCAGCCGGTCGAAGGCACAGTCGCGCGTGGCCAACTTCACGAAGACACATATTTCTATACCGGAAAGATCGGCGCCAATCCAGGCGACTACATGCCGTTTCCTGTTACCGAGGCTGTTCTCGCACGCGGCCGTGAGCGCTTCAACATTTATTGCGCGCCGTGCCACTCGCGGATCGGCGATGGGCAAGGGATGATCCCGTCGCGCGGATTCAAGCAGCCGCCTACGTATCATCAGGACCGCCTGCGTAAAGCGCCTCTTGGATATTTTTTCGACGTGATGACGAACGGCTTCGGCGCAATGCCCGACTACGCGTCGCA
>QHZV01000428.1 GCA_003224785.1 Acidobacteriota bacterium | reverse complement strand
TGAAAAAAGTAAAGGCGGTGAAGTATCACGATTCTGACATCTACCCGATGTCAGCCGGCATGGAGATGACCTTCGTTGACGAGACCACGCTGTTATTCGGAGATGCCCCCGCGCTTCGCGGCGCTCTTGACGCCCGGGATGGCTACGTCGCCACTTTGGATTCGAATCCGGATATTGCAAATCTGATCGGTGATGTGGAATCCGGCGCAGTGTGGAGCGTACTCGACCAGAAGGGTACGCAGAATATGATGCTCTCGGCCTTCTGTCAAAAAACACATTCTGGGATCACGCTATACCATGAATTTTTCAGGTGGCGTGAATTTCGATCTCGATGTGCTTACATCGGACTCTGTGACCGCCGCCACGCTCTCGTCATTGGTAAAGATGGGCGTGCTCTATAAGAAGATGAGCGCAAGTTCCGTGGAGAAAGCCGCGCTGGAAGATGTTTCCGTGAACTCCGATAGTTCCAAGCTGCAAATGCACTTCAAAGCCGATGACAAGCAGTTTCAATCGCTGATTCATACCAGCTTGTTTGCAGCCGTGTCGCGGTAAAGCAAAAAAGCATTAACCACTAAGGAAACAAAGTCTCACGAAGGAAACCAACTCAACTCGGCTTTTTGGTGAACCTTTGTGTCCCTGCGGTTAATCTGTTTTTAAGATCCGATCAGACGTTTTGGGTCACGGCCGCTCGCTCGCTTCTTCTTGACCCATGCTTCTTTCACAATCTGCTGCACGATGCCGCGCCGACATACGATCCCTTGCCGAGCTTGACTGGAGCAACCAGCGTTGAATCGCTGCCGACAAATACGCCGTCCTCGATCACAGTGGTGTGCTTGTGGACACCGTCGTAGTTGCAGGTGATGGTGCCCGCGCCAATATTTACGCCTTCGCCAATCTCTGCGTCGCCGAGGTAAGTCAGATGGTTTGCCTTCGACTTTTTCCCCAACTTTACTTTTTTGGTCTCGACAAAATTTCCGACGTGCGCGCCTTCTCCGATTTCGCTGCCGGGTCGCAAGTGTGAGTAGGGTCCGAGAACTGCCCCAGTTTCAACGCGAGCGCCGTCGAGGACGCATCCTGGCCGGATCATAACGCTGTCTGCGATTTGAGAATTCTGTACCACAGAATACGATCTGATTCGGCAATCAGAACCGATTCGAGTCTTGCCGAGCAACTGCACGAACGGCTCGATGGTTGTGTCTGCTCCGATTTCGACCTCCGAGTCAATCACACAACTCGCCGGATTGAAGATGGTCACGCCGTCGGCCATCAGCTCGCGGCATTTCTCCATTCGCATTTTCTGATCGAGTTCGACTAGCTCGGCGCGCGTGTTGCTGCCGAGTATTTCCGACGGATTCTCGGTTTGCACCGCGAGCACCCGTTTCTTTGCGCGCCGCAGCACAGCCGCCATGTCGGTGAGGTAGTACTCGCCATGCGGATTGTCGGTCTTGAGTTCCTCAATGTGAGCGAAAAGTGCCTGGACGGAAAATGCGTAGAAGCCGGAGTTGATCTCGCGGATCTTCCGCTGCGCCGGCGTGCAGGATTTCTCCTCAACGATCGCCTTCACGTCGTTACTCTTTGAGCCGGAGCGGAGAACGCGTCCATATCCCGTGGGATTTTCAAGATGCGCGCTCAAGAGAGTCATGGCTGCCCGATTGCGCTCGTGGAAGTCGCATAGTTTTTGGATGGTCGCAGACGAGATCAGCGGCGCGTCGCCGGAAAGCACAATTACGGTTTCATAATTTGCGAGGGCTTTGGCCGCGCACATCAGGGCGTGTCCCGTGCCGCGCTGCGGCTCCTGCCGGACGAATCGGATGCCCGTATCTCCCACGGTGCGCTGCACCAGGTCGGCTTCGTGTCCGATGATCGCATAAATGTCTTCGGCGGCGGCTACCTTTCGGGCCGAGGCAATCACATGCGCCAGAAGCGGCTTTCCGCCCACTTCATGCAGCACTTTGGGATGCTTCGACTTGAGCCGCGTTCCCTTGCCGGCGGCCATGATTGCGATTGCGGTTCTGGGTTTGTGGGATTTTTCAGACATGTGTGTCCAAATATAACGTGGTGGGACTAGCTGGGAGCAGCTAGCGATGAGCCTGCGAGCCAGTTCGCGGGTAGCTCACAGCTCATTGCTACACGCTCAAAGCTCACCGCTCCTGCCCACTTATGCACAGCCTTTTTCCCTCGTAACCTTTTGGATTTTATGCCAGTTTCCGCGAAAGTCGGACAAATGGAATCCCGCTTATCAACAGAGATTCTTATGCAATGTTTTGCCTACTCTGCTAGCATCAGCCGCAATAGCAGTGCCAAATCTCCCAAGAATTGCATGTATTTAGGACATCAGGAGCTGATGTACTGTGGTACGGCAACTGCAACGAAAGTTGTAGCCTCTCCCCTGCAGGTTGCTCGGGGCTAACTGCGTAACAGGAGAGCGTCTTGAAGCATTCGCGTCGTAGGGCTAGAAGCCGTAGAAGGGGCAGTGTACGAATCGCAGGGGTCGTCGTTCGCGGCCTTGCATTCTTGACTCTGATAGCTGCATGCGTTGCCGCGGTGCAATGGGGCTTCCAGCAAGACAGCATCAATGCAGAATTCTTCGGCCGGCGTGCTCACTCGGCACCCAAGGATGTCTCCGCTTTAGCGAGTTTTCAGCCTTCTAGCATTCAAAGCCGCAACCGGCGCCTGGTTTATCCATATTCGATCGTTCCGGGGGGAATTGCCTCGGTCGCGGAACTGCACCAGGCAGCAGACCACGATGCTGTCGTTGGCGAGCACTATCAGGGCTTTGATTACAGTCGTGCCCGGGTAATCGAGGTCAAGGAACCGCGGTTGGTCTATCTATCGTACCGGCGCCACAACAAGGTCTATTGGAGCCGCAAGCAGGCCAGCCTACATAAAGGCGAGACTCTCCTGACCGACGGGAAAATTACG
>QHZV01000427.1 GCA_003224785.1 Acidobacteriota bacterium | reverse complement strand
GCATTTTGCAGCAATATCGCGCGCATGCCGACTTTCGTTGCGGCGTCCACGTTGACGGGACGGTCGTCAATAAAGCAGCATTCCTCCGCTTTCCTCTGCGTCAAATCTAAAACCAGCCGATAAATCCGTTCATCGGGTTTGCGAAGCCCGACGAAACACGAGCTTACGAATATCTGGAAATATTCAGTGAGTTGGAACGTCGCGATTCGATATTGATTGAGCTCTCGCGACTCATTGTTGATGGTCGCCATCAAATATCTGTCGCGAACACAACGTGCAATCTCCAGGACGTCTGGCTTCAGCTTCGACAAGCTGAACATATACTGCTTGAACTCTTCCGGCGAAAAGGTGCGGGGCTGCGAGAAGACGGTCTGCTGTAGATATTCGTCGAGGCTCATCCGGCCTTCCTCAAACCGCTGCACACACAATTTGTGCCGCGACTCGAACTCATCTTTATCGAGATGAAATTCTTCGATAGCAAAATTGCGCTCCTCGTGGTCCCAGGCGTTTGTAAGCAGCACGCCACCAACGTCCCAGAATAGAGCGCGAATTTCCGGCACAGGACCTCCGAGCAACGAATGTCGTTAATGATACAGCGTGAGTATTTGGTCTAAAGCAGGATGGCGGATGGGAAGTTGCTTACGCTTTGGCGGCGAATCTTGCGGCTTTTGAACCGGCGGTGCGGCGCGTGCTCGGAACATAAGCGCATGAACGGAAATCGTAATGGTTGCCGAGGCAGTTGCCGCAGACGTGGATATCGTGAACCCGGCAATGAATCACGGGAGTTTCGGAACCGCAAAGGTCGCATCCGCCACGAACCCGCTTCGGTTGCGCCTTCGGAGCATTCGCACTAGTCGTGCCCGACTTGAGCGCGTGGGCCTTCATGTAGAGCCCTCCGGCGACAGTGAGTGCGCCCAGAGAAAAAACACAAATGCCGAGCCCGAGAATGCTCTCATCGGGATGAGTTCCAAAAGCTGCAGGCAGGAAGGCGAGACCGAGCACCATCAGAAAACATCCGCAGACGATTGCCAAGCCGCTGACCTTGCCCATTGGGAGTCCTTGCCTTAAGTAGCCGGAAGAGGCGTACATAGGCACGATATCGGGTAAGGTGGGTAAAAGGCGAGATGACGGAAGTAACGAGCAGCTCTCAGCTCTCAGCCTTCAGGTATCAGGCCCGCATCGATGCTTCCGCCGCTACCGCTTCACGGAAGTAGTCGAGCGACATGCGTAGGCCGGTTTCGAGGTCGATCTTAGGCTCCCATCCCAATAGAGTCTTCGCTTTGGTGATGTCTGGTTTGCGCTGCTTGGGATCGTCCTGCGGTA
>QHZV01000426.1:424-3213 GCA_003224785.1 Acidobacteriota bacterium | reverse complement strand
CGGCGTCGAGGTGCCACGCACCGTAAAGCTGATCGGCGATGCTGGATAGATAGGAAGCGAGGGTTTAATTCCGCCGTTGCACGTGGGCGGAGTGCACGAGGCGGTCACGTCCGCCGCGCCAACAGCTGCGGCCGTAGCTGTACCCAGACTGCCATAAACCGTGCTCGTGGATCCTGATGCCGTTGTGGAGATTGGGTTCGAAGTGCTCCAGGTCAGGGGCACTCCGGTCAGCGTGATTCCTAAAATATCAGTCACCGTAGCATTCAGCGTGGTGCTTGTGCCGGCATTCACCAGCAGGGAAGTGGCTGGATTGCCAGCGGCGGCGATGGAAATAGTTTGTACCGGGCACGTCTCAACAGGAACAGTCTGGCTGTTTAATCCACTCGCCGAAGCGAAAATCATTCCCAGGCCTGGCACACCGGCCGAGACGATCTCCTCGTTCAATGCAGGCGTGGTTGCCGGAGTTGACGTCAGATTCACAATCGCGCCCGATCCAGTGGGATTCACTCCCTGCCACGAAAATGGGCCCACGCTGGAAGTGATGTCATTAGATCCGTTCATCGCCGTGGCCTGATACAACCAGCTCTCCGGTCCTGCCGGCGCGCCCTTTGATAAGCAAACGTTCGAAAGCGTCGGCGCCTGTCCCGGAACCTTGCTCACCGCGATGCTGGTAATTCGCGCATGAACATAAACCGTAATTGGCGCACTGCTCACGTTTTGGGCAGTGGCGGTCAATTGGGCGGTCCCTACTGTTCCAGGAGTGCAGACCTGCGGATTGGTGAGGGAATCCCAGGTGCCGGCACAGGCCGCCCCGTTACCGGCAATGGTCACGACAGCCGGATTGCTGGATAGAAAAGAAAAAGTTTCATTGATGACTTGATTTCTAGGATTCCTTGCAGTCGCCGTGAAGCCCAGCGTTTTTCCCACTTCCAATGAAACGTTCAGCCCAACTGCGGACGAACTGGTTAAGGAAACGCTGGTGGGCACTGGATTGACAATGACATTCGTAGTCTGACTATGCCCGCAGGAGGCCAGGAAAGCACAAGACAGAAGTATGCAGCCTAAGGCTGCGAGGGAGACGAACCTACCCATGGACCCTTCCAAGTGAGAATGAGACACGCTGGTTCTGGAAAACAATCAGTGTAGAGGCTACGCTTTTTTTGAGCAACTTCGTGGGCTTCCGCCCTGGAGAGTTACTCAAAAGTGAGATGCGTGCGAAACACGGTTGACGTCATGCTTTTGTGATTGTTATATTTATTAGGTTCCGCGAGTTGATTCTGACTTGTCTGCAACATCCGTGCTTCACGCTTGCCTGCATGCGGCGGCACTGGAAACAGGCAGTTGAGTTTTAGTAATATGTCTTCAGCAGTGAAGACCCCTCGCTGAAACGTTCCGCGAACCGCTCCTTCAAAGGAGATTATGCGGGGCGATGCTGGCGAAACGGAGCTTCTCCCAACAAGGGCGTGAAGCCACCGTCGTCAGACCTGTCATAGGGAAAAGCGAATCTCCGGCGATAGTGTGGCCGGAAGTATGGATTGCGTGAGCGGTCCAGCCCTGAATCCTGGAAACGATCTGGGAATTTTGTTTCTGGTCAGCCGGTTCCGCTGGAAGTTTGTGCCAGCGTGAATCGCAGCGTCAAGGAGCGGCACGAGTGCCTACATTTAATCAGTTGGTCCGCACGGGGCGGAAGCATCCGCGATACAAGACTGCGAGCCCGGCCTTGCAACAGTGTCCGCAGAAGCGCGGCGTTTGCACCCGCGTTTACACTCAGACACCTAAGAAGCCGAATTCGGCACTGCGCAAAGTCGCGCGCGTCCGCCTGACCAATGGAATTGAAGTCACTACTTATATCCCTGGCGTCGGCCACAACCTGCAGGAGCACTCAATTGTGCTGATCCGCGGCGGCCGCGTGAAGGACCTGCCGGGTGTTCGTTATCACGTGATTCGCGGAACGCTGGACGCAGTAGGCGTCGCCAACCGCAAGCAGGGAAGATCAAAGTACGGAGCAAAGAGACCCAAATAGCAAGTTCCAAAGTTTCGAAGCTTTCAAAGTTTCGGCGAAACCTAACCTGGAGTTTAAATGCCTCGCAAAGGACATATCGCAAAGCGCACGGTCGAGCCGGATCCGGTTTATGGGTCCGACCTCGTCACTAAGTTCGTCAACTCCATGATGTGGCAGGGCAAGAAGAGTACTGCCGAGGGCATCTTTTATGAGGCCCTGACTCGTATGGAGAAGAAGGGCGGAGACGAAGCGCTCAAGCTGTTTAAGAAAGCTGTCGAGAACGCGAAGCCGCTGCTCGAAGTCAAGTCTCGTCGTGTGGGAGGCGCTAATTATCAGGTTCCGGTCGAAGTAAATCCCGACCGTCGCACCTCGCTGGCGATCCGGTGGCTGGTCACTTACTCCCGCGGACGCGCAGAAAAGGGAATGGTTGACAAGTTAAGCAGCGAATTGCTAGACGCCGCGAACGGTAAAGGTGCGGCAATTAAGAAGAAAGAAGACGTACACCGCATGGCCGAAGCAAACAAGGCCTTTGCGCATTACAGATGGTAGCAAGGCAGCTATTAGCTTTTAGCCAGAGCCAAGGTTAAAGCTAAAGGCTAGAAGCTGATTTTCGATGAGTACACCCGCAAACATCGCCGGCGAACAAGATGTCCGCAAGGACGACAGAAAGAAAGCTGTGTCCAGAACCGTTCCATTAGAGCGCTGCAGAAACATCGGCATCATGGCCCACATTGATGCCGGCAAGACCACTACGACTGAACGCATCCTTTTCTATACCGGAAGGACG
>QHZV01000426.1:0-406 GCA_003224785.1 Acidobacteriota bacterium | reverse complement strand
AGCAGGAGCAGGAGCGCGGCATCACGATCACCTCTGCCGCCACGACCTGCAGCTGGCGTGACATTCGCATTAACATTATTGACACTCCCGGCCACGTGGATTTCACCGCTGAAGTTGAGCGCTCGTTGCGCGTGCTCGATGGTGCCGTCGCAGTGTTTGACGCCGTGCATGGCGTGCAGCCGCAATCTGAAAAAGTCTGGCGACAGGCTGATAAATACGGTGTTCCTCGAATTTGCTTCATCAACAAAATTGATAAGATGGGCGCCGATTTCGAACACGCAGTTGACACGATCCGCAAGCGGCTCAACGCCAAGCCCATCGCGATTCAAATTCCAATCGGACAAGAAGACAAGTTCAAAGGCGTAGTTGACCTGCTGACCATGAAGGCCATCATCTGGAACGATGA
>QHZV01000406.1:1444-4027 GCA_003224785.1 Acidobacteriota bacterium | reverse complement strand
GATCACTGGAGCCCACAACGACCTCGACGTCTCCATCATTCGTGTCCACAACAATGGCGGGGGTGCCTGAAACTGGATAGGTATGTTCCCACTCCTCAGCGAGCGCAACCGGCGAAAGCACCAGAAGAACGGCGAACGCACAGGATATAAGGTAGCGCACACGTCACCTCCGGATAGTGGACGGTAGAGATACGCTGAGGTAAGCAGAAAAGTTCACTGGGCTTTGTTTGACTCCGCAGAAGCGGCTGGCTTCTCGAAAATCTTCGGGTCCACGGTCGGATTAATTTCGATCTTTGTGAACTCGGTGCTGCTCGAATCCTTGCCTCCCTGCTTATTATCGCGGTGGAAGGGTAGGTCCGAGGGACGTATAAGTCTCTCGTACCAGCTTCCCGCTCTGGGGATCCACGAACCAGCGCATGGTCACGCCGGGGCCCGAAACGTCCACGATCGCGAGTTCGTCAGCCCCGCTTTTCTCTTTGCCTGCAGCCGTGAATGAGAACGCGGAATCATGAGCGTGCTGGGCGAGATACACGATATCGCGGTGGATTTGCTCCGTGGTTTCCTTCTTGCGTGATGACGGCATGTCCTGCACTTGACCTTCACCGGCCATGAACCCTGCTTCCGGTGTCGCAATCATGGCAAATGTACCTTGGGCGGTGTGCAGATCAGCCCTCAGCCGGTCTGGGAAAACAATCGTGCTCTCGACTTGAATATTGCCCGATTCATTTCCAACTTTTTGGGTCAGCGTGAACGCAGACCTAAGCGACTTCACAGTTTTCAGTTTTGCCTCTCCGCCCAATGCCTGCGCAACTTTCGCTGCCAGGGCGAGGCCTTCGGGGTTGGAGCCCTTCTTTTGGGGTGGGGAGCTCGCTGCAGATTCAGATTTTTCACCTGGCGGCGGAGGAATACTGATGTCAACTTCGCTTACCCGCCCGAGGGTTGAAAGCGGTTTATCGAACTCCGCGGGATTACCGGCGACCAGCACTGCAAGATCATCTTTATGCAGATATTTTGCAACCACGCGGGCCACATCCTCAGTGGTCACCTTCTCAATTCCGGCGCGAAAACGTTCCAGGAAGTCGGCGGGATACCCATAGTACTCGTAAGCCATGCGCTCGCGCAGGACCTTGTCCGGAGTGTCGAAGTTGAACACGAAATTATTAAGGATGGTGTCTTTGGCGCGTTTGATTTCACTGTCGTTGATGGGATTCGTCTTCAGCTTGTCGATCTCAGCGAACAGCCCCTGAATGGCTTCAACCGTGGTGCTGCTTTTTGTCCCCATGGCTAGCTGCAGCATGCCGGGATGATCAAAACGCGTTCCGATGCCACCGCCAACGCTATAAGCGAGGCCCTGTGCGGTACGAAGGCTTTGAATGAGGCGTGCCGAAAAGCCGCCGCCGAAAGCTTCGTTGAAAACCTCGATCGCATAGTAGTCGGGGTTGTTGCGAGTTGTGCCTAGCGCGACCATGTGGATGCTGCTCTGATTTACGTCTTCTTTCTTGACCTCATAGAAGCCGGGCTTAGCGGACTCAAACTTGATTTCGGGCGCTTGCGGTGCCGGGCCTTTTTGCCAATCGCCAAAAGCGCTTCGTAGTTTCGCTTCCACTTGAGCAGAATCGAAGTCCCCAGCGAATCCAATAATGATGTCGTTGGGATGAACATAGGTGTGGTGCCAATTGATCAGATCTTGCTGCGTGACGGCGGCAACCGTCGCGTATTCAGGGACGCGCGCATATGGATTCTGAGCGCCGTAAGCCAGCTTGGTAGATTCACGCGCAGCAATTTGGCCGACATCGTCATTTCGGCGTGAGATGCCATCAATAATTTCGTTCTTGGCGAGATCAAGTTTGTCAGCGCGGAACTCGGGCTGCCGTAACAGTTCGGCGAAGACCTTGAACACATCGTTGAAATCTTCTTTCAAGCAGGAGAGCGAGATGGTGGTTGAGTCGGCATTTGCGCCGGTCTCGACTTTGGCCGCGCGAATCTCAAGATAATCATCGAGTTGGTCGCCGGTCTGGGACTTGGTTCCGCCAGTGCGCCAGACTTCGCTGTAGAGGGAGACGAGCCCGGCTTTCTCGGCAGGCTCAGAGCGCGATCCGCCGCGAATGCGCGTGGTTGCATCAATGATCGGCAGTTCATGGTCTTCTTGCAGAAAGATGACCATGCCGTTGGGCAGTTCTATCCGCTTCGGCTCTTGCGGATGGAACGCGGGCAGTTGAGGGATGGGAATTTTTTTCCAGTCCTGGGCTTGCGCTTTGCTGACCGCGCCCAGAAGGGTTCCGGCTAAAAGCATTAACCACAGAGGGCACGAAGTTGCACGAAGAAGAAATCGATTCATTGCGCACCTCCGTTCGCCGCCGCCACATTTTCTATGATGCCCACGGTTCGGTTGGTCGGAATGAATACCTGATTAGCGACCCGCCGAATATCAGCCTTGCTCACCGCGTCAATCCGGTCCACGGAGCGGAACAGTTCGCGCCAATCACCGTACAGGGTTTGAAAGACCGCAAGATTTTGCGCCAGGCCTTCGTTGCTGTCCAGACTGCGAACCAAATTCGCTTTAGCGCGAGTTTTGACCATCTT
>QHZV01000406.1:0-1426 GCA_003224785.1 Acidobacteriota bacterium | reverse complement strand
CGCAATTTCTTCCGGCTTGTGACCTGGAACCGGCAGCGCGAAGAAATAAAACAGATGTGGATACTTCACGCCGGGGAATCCGGTGCCGCCTTCCGCCTCTGAAGCAATCTTCTTATCTCGCACCAGCGTGCGGTAGAGACGCGAGGTACGTCCTTCCGAAAGCAGGTCGGCGAGGGCGTCGTACACAGCATCGTCTTTATCGCGATAGTCGGGACGGTGATAACCCTCTAAATACATAGGCTGCGAGTGCTCGTGCAGAATGACGCGGCGCTCGGAATTTTGTGGAGGCTCGACAGTGGTGCGCTCATCCGGCTTCTCGTGCGAAGGGATGCGGCCAAAATACTTTTCAATGAGGGCCATGGTCTGCGCGGGATCAATGTCGCCGACGACCGCAACGACCATGTTCGAGGGGATGTAATATGTATCAAAAAAATGTTGTGCGTCGGTGGCGGAGAAGCTATCGAGGTCGGAAATGTATCCCACTCCCGGCCGGTGGTATGGGTGCGCTGCGTAAGCTTCGGCCACGAACTGCTCGATCAGCCGGCCGATAGGGTTGCTGTCAGTGCGCATGCGCCGCTCTTCGGTGACCACATTCCGTTCTTTGTAGAACTCGCGAAACACGGGATGCGTATAGCGCGAAGACTCCATATAAGCCCACAGCTCAAGCCGATTGATGGGAAGGGAATAGAAGTAGCCGGTATTGTCCTCAGCGGTGAAGGCATTTATATCCTCAACTCCGTTCCGGTCGAGGATTTCGCTGAATTCATTCGGCACCACGTACTGTTGCGCGTCTTTGATCGCATCCTGCCAGGCTTTCTCAAGCTGTTTGAGTTTTGCTTCGTCACGATCTACACGTTTGTCGCGTTCGTGAAGGTAAGCCGCATACGCGTCTTCCACTTTTTGCAGTGCAACCTTTTCGGCGGCATAGTTCTTGGTCCCGATTGTTTCTGTACCTTTGGAGGCCTCGTGCTCGAACATGTGTGCAAGGCCGGTCTTGCCCATTGGGTCCTGAGCAGAGCCAACATCCATGTTGGTAAAGAAAGAGAAAACTGGAGCGCTGTCAGGACGCTGGCAAACGACTGCCGTGAGTCCGTTAGATAGCTTTTTTACCATCACATGCTTTTCGAAGGACGCCAGATCTTGGGCGAAGCAGGTTGCAGCAACAACCACAACCACGGCAGGGAGCTTTAGAGCACGGGACATCAAACCTCCAGGGGGATAAACTACGGCCGAATAGTGAAAGACGTGAAAGACGATTTGAAGTGAGCAAGCGGGAGTTTGTCAAACGTTAGTAAACGGGTTACTCGTACTCTGCCGCTCAGTTGTAGAATCAGTCCGGCAAAGAACTGCCGGAGGGTGCCTTTGTCCGATGCGGCTTTATGGCTTTGGTTCGGTGCCCCGCTGACGATGGCCAGCTTGACGTATT
>QHZV01000024.1 GCA_003224785.1 Acidobacteriota bacterium | reverse complement strand
GTCCTGCAGAACATATGAGTACGTTCCTTGCAGAACACCAGGTAATCCTCCGCGAAAGCGCGCCGCGTGATCGCCGAGCCTCTCGCCGCGACCGCCGGCCTCGACTCCGATCAGCTGAACCTTCTTGTCTCCGATAAACTCGTGAAAAATTCCGATCGCGTTGGATCCTCCGCCGACGCAGGCGATGATCGCAGTCGGAAGTTTGCCCTCGGCTTTCATGATCTGCGAACGAGCCTCTCGCCCAATTACTCTATGAAAATCACGAACCATCGTCGGATACGGATGCGCGCCAAGCACGCTGCCCAGCAGATAATGTGTCGTGCGCACGTTGGTCACCCAATCGCGCATGGCTTCATTGATTGCGTCTTTTAATGTGCGTGATCCCGTGTCCACGCCACGAACTTCGGCGCCCAGCAGCCTCATGCGAAAGACGTTCAGCTCTTGTCGCCGCATGTCTTCCGTGCCCATATACACAAGACATTCGAATCCGAGTAAAGCGCAGACCGTCGCAGTAGCAACGCCGTGCTGCCCCGCACCGGTCTCGGCGACCACGCGGTGCTTGCCCATCCGCTCAACCAATAGCCCCTGACCGATGCAGTTGTTGATTTTGTGCGCGCCGGTATGCAGAAGGTCTTCGCGCTTCAGGTAAATCTTGGCGCCGCCGAGTTTTTCGGTGAGACGCCGCGCGAAAGACAGCGCAGTGGGCCTGCCGGCGTAGGTCTTCAGCAGACCATCAAGGCGCGCCTTGAACTTCGGGTCACGCTTCGCACGTTCGTATTCACGTTCAAGTTCATCGAGCGCCGCCATCAGCGTTTCTGGAACATAGCGGCCGCCCCACGGACCGAAGCGCCCGGGTTGGGGCACAAGCGTGAGCTTTCGCGCGACCGCCCGCTTACGTTTTTTCAAAATGGAAGCAGTTGCCATTCAGTTCTTCACATTTGCCTTGTCTGCAGCGCGCACCGCGTTTACGAAAGCACGTACCTTGGCGGTGTCCTTCTTGCCAGGTTCAGACTCCACGCCGGATGAAACATCCACGCCCCACGGACGCAGAATTCGCATGGCGTCAGCGACATTCGAAGCGGCCAGTCCGCCCGCTGCGACGACTCTCACGCTTCGATTCATGACTTGCACCAGCGGGGCAATTTTTTTCCAATTGAAGACTTCGCCCGTTCCGCCAGGTTGCTCGGGAGTGCTCGAATCCAGCAGAAAAGTGTCAAAGCCGCTTGGCCGTTTCGGCGACTCCGCCAGGCGCAAAAATTCGGCGATCAGTCCCTGAAGTTTTTTTTCGTTCTGAAGAAGCCGCGGCACTGATAAGGTGACGAAGGTTCGCACCGGGCGGCCGGAAACGGTCTTCCCATTCTGCGTAGAAGTCCCCGGTGCACCGAGGCGACTTTCCACGGCTGTAAGCCCAACCTGTGCAGCGAGTTCGGCCGTGTTCTGCGGCATTTCCGCGAACACACCGACCTTATCGAGCTTGTCGGGCAGCCCCGCCACAATTTCGCGCGCGATTTGCGGATCCACATAGCGCGGACTCTTCTCGTAAAACACGAAGCCCAGCGCGTCTGCCCCGGCTTCAACCGCGGCCTGCGCGTCAGAGAGGTTCGTGATCCCGCAAATTTTTACCCAGGTCATAGGAAAGTCGTTGGCTGTTGGTTGTTGGTCGTTGGCAAAAACCTCGTGGCTTCCACCAAAAGGGACTTCAGCGCCTCTCCGGGTGATTTTGCTTTCATCAATCTTTCACCGAGTAGGAATGCGTCATATCCGGACCTGCGCAAGCGGTCTATATCGGCGCCGCTTTCGATACCGCTCTCGGCAACTGTCAGCACGTCACCGGGAATATTGTCTGCCAGCCGTAATGCTGTTTCTAAGTCCACTTTGAATGTCCGCAGATCGCGGTTGTTGACTCCGATCAGGTTACAACCAGCATCCAGGGCGCGACCCAACTCTTGCTCATCATGCACTTCGCATAAAACGTCGAGATGAATTTCGGCGGCCCGCTTACTCAACGCAATTAATTCTTGCTGGGACAGCACGGCGGCAATCAGCAAGATTGCGTCCGCACAGTTCGCGCGCGCTTCGAGGACCTGGAATTCATCAATGATGAAATCTTTGCGCAGGCAGGGAAGTGAGCAATTTGCGGAAGCTGCACGCAAGTTAGCCAGCGACCCTTGGAAAAATTCTTCATCGGTTAAGACAGAAAGCGCGGCCGCTCCAGCGGACTCCAACTCGGTCGAAAGACTGGCAGCATCAAAATCTTTCCTTATCAAGCCTCGGGACGGAGATGCTTTCTTGAGTTCCGTGATGACCGCGAAACCTGTTTTGCTCGCACTTCCAAGGGCTCTCCGAAATCCGCGTGGATTATGTGAAGCCGCGCGGCTTTCCATGTCCGGTGACTCAGCCCTAGAACGGCGCTCGCGTACTTTTTGTCGGGTGGCGGCGACAATGTCTTCCAGAACGGTCATGGGAAATATTGATTATACGGTAGGATAACGCGCGCTCTGCACGGCCGAACTGCGAGGTTTCTCTAACCAGCTGCTACTAATGCAAATCAAGCCTGGAATCTAGCTTCCCTTCTTCAATTCGACCAGGACTTGGCGGGCAATCTCTTTGAGCGTTTCGAAAACGCCCTGGCCCTGGAAGGCCACGGCTTCGAGCACCGGTTCATTCTTGCGTTGAAGTTCTTTAGTTAGGCTTTCGACCGGAAGGACATTCGGCAGGTCGCGCTTATTTAGCTGGAGAACGTAGGGAATCTTATTGAAGTCATAGCTGTGTTCTTTCAGGTTGGACATCAGATTGTCGAGCGCCTCGGCGTTGGCGTCCATGCGCTCCTGTTGGGAGTCGGCGACGAAAACAATTCCATCCACGCCGCGCAGGATTAATTTTCGGCTGGCGTCATAAAACACCTGTCCAGGGACGGTATACAGATGGATTCGCGTCTTAAATCCGCGCACGGAACCGAGATCCAGGGGAAGGAAGTCAAAGAACAGGGTTCGCTCGGTCTCGGTCGCGAGCGAAATCATTTTGCCCTTCTGCTGCTCGGCGGTCTTTTGATAAATGTGCTGCAGGTTCGTGGTCTTGCCGCCAAGGCCCGCACCGTAGTACACGATTTTGCAATTGATCTCGCGGGCTGCGAAGTTGATAAAGCTCAAGACTTTCCCCAGAGGGCGGACGGTCGCACCTCGAATCATCCGCTGAATTTGTGGCTTTTACCCTGAATTTTTATATCACAGGCGTGGGTAGGGGGTGGGTGTTACTCCCGTTACTATAAAGCTTTTAGCTGTTAGCTCTTAGCTTTTAGCCAATGCGCATCCCTAACTCCGGATCCCTGGTTCGAAGCCATATTGTAGTTGTCTTTGTAGGTTGTCTTCGTTCGCGCTCACGGTGGAAGGCATTTTTTTGATTTGAGATAAAAGGCTCAACGTCTAGCAGCTTGCTTCACCTTGCCGGTGGTGCAGGGTAGTACCCATCCTTCGCTGTCAGATCCACACAGGGGCGGATGGAAGAGCGCCGGCAGCTTGGCCGATCCACGAGGACCTCTATGCTTCGATAAGCACCAATCGGCGGCTCATGAGTTTGGTATCCCAGGGTGTATTGATTGCGCGCATCTCCGATCAGCTTGGCATAGGCGTCTTCAATCCCGGTACGCGTGAGCTCGTTCGAAACCTCGCCTCCGGTCGCATTCGCATACTTGGGCAGAATGTCGCTGTAACCGAATCGCGGCAAGTGCAGCTTCTGAACCTTGTTGTAGACCGGGATAGCTGATCCGCCCACACCCACCGCATAGACCATGATGTTGTTTGAGAGCAGCACCTTCAGCACGTCCTTGTAGCTGGCATCGCTGCGATATTCGCGGCCATCGCTTATCACGAAAATCACCTTGCGACGTGTCCGGTCCCGCTTGGCAAGATCGAGGGCTGCCTTCAGGATTGCATCGTTCATCACATGAGATTCCTGGCTAGGCGTGTAAACGACTGGCGCACCGGGATCAGCCGGCATGTTGTTGATGGTCGGCCCTTGCGGTCCCAGGGGGCCACTCGTCACGGCCGGGCCGTTATTTCTGCCGCGGGCTTCTGCCAGATTGGTGAACGTGTCTGAAAGCTTCTGATTCAAAGCCTGCCAGGCGGCCTGCTGACTCACCACATTGCTGTAACTGTAGATAGCGACTTCATCGAATTGACTGAACACGCCTTCGAGGGCGGGAAATGTGTGATTCACCCTTTGGACGTCCACGTCCTTCATTCCGAGGTCAATGATCACCGCCGCTGAAAGCGCAAACGGGTCGCTGGTGAAAAAATTTAGCTTCTGCTTCTTTCCGTTTTCAAGAACGCTGAAGTCTTTCGCTAGCAGCCCTTTTACGAGTTGGCCTGACTCATCTTTAACCGTGACAGGAACCATCACTTGATTGACCTGCACCGGCGGGAGATTATAGATGCCTTCCGAATCTTTGGTTGCACCACCTTCTGGTACGGTTCGAAGATTGAGAGGTGGCTTCTCCTCCGGCTTCTGGTCTGTTTCAGGGGCTGCGCTTTGCGGCGGAGGTTCATTCGCCTCTGGCGCCGGTGGAGATTGACCTTGATCTTGAGCAGGAGGTTCTTGGGAAGGGGGTTCTTGGGCAGGCGGCGGAGCCTCTGGCGCCGGCTTTGGAGGCTGCACTGCAGATGGCGCATCCGGAATGTTCTGGTCTTGCTTCTGGTCAGACGCGGGCGGAGCGGTCTGCGGCTGGGCCCCGCCGTTTTGCGCAAATAATACGGAACTGAGCCACAGTACCGAAGACACTGTGCTGGCAGCGATGATTCGCCTAATTAAGTTCTTTGACATACTCAACCAGCGGCATACCGAAGAAGTCCGTAATTTGTCCCGATTTTCTGTATCCATTATTTTCATAGAACTTCATCGCCGCACTTAGAGGCAAGGTGGTGTCGAGTGTTACGCGCCTGCATCCCTGATCCTTCAACCAAAATTCGATTGCCTTAAGCAGCGCGCCTGCCAACCCCGTTCCGCGTAATTTCGGCAGAACGGCCATTCCTCGCAGATGCCCCTCACTGTCGGCCAACGAGCCGGCGACCGTGCCTACGATCTCTCCGGCGGAAGACGCTACTATCACGTACATGCTCTGCATTCGCGCCGCAAGAGTCGGACCTTCGAGCACCGTGTCCGCGAAAGCCTGCGACGTGTATTCAGTCCGATAAGGCCCAAACGCCTCCGCCAGGCACCGCAAAATCCCATTCTCATCACCAGCTTTTGCTGGACGAATGAGAATTTCTCCCAAGTTCTTCATATTGGGATGCCTGGGTAGGCAAACTTGGTGCATCTAATCCAACAGGATTTAGACTAGCAGAACACCAATTACAGGATCTCATGCTCCTACTTTTTCGCTCCCGCTTGTTTTGTGCGTTCGCTATTTTACTGGCGTCCCTGGCGACCAGCTCACAAGTGCTTTTTGCCCAAGACGTCCAAATGGTCCCAGATAAGCAGGACCGCGAATCCGCCGAGAAGGCGCAATCGCATAAAGACGATAACGACGAGCCGGTCACTACATTCAAAGCCCGCTCAGATGTGGTGCAGCTGTTTTTTAACGTTAAAGACAAAAAGGGTGGGCTCATTCCCAATCTGCCGAAGGAGAACTTCGACGTACTGGAAAATGGCAAGCCCCAGGTAATTAAGTATTTTTCTTCGACCTCGAACCTGCCCTTGACGCTTGGAATCTTGATTGACTCGAGCGGTAGTCAGCAAAATGTTCTCGAGATGGAGAAGCAAGTCGGCGGGGCGTTTCTCCAGGACGTCATTACCGAAAAGGATGTCGCTTTCGTGATCAGCTTTGATGTTCGGGTTGAGTTGCTGCACGACTTTACCAGCAATGTACGCGCTCTGAAAACTGCCCTTAATACCGCCAGGATCAACACTGGAGGCGCCGATTGCGGAGGTATTCCTGGCATGGGCGGCGGGCCGGTACCTTGCATTGGCAAGCAGAAGGGAACTCTGCTCTATGACGCCGTACAACTTGCTTCTCATGACGAGATGGCTCAGCAGGTTGACCGCAAGGCGATGATCCTGCTGACTGACGGACAGGACTATGGGAGCACGAACACACTTAAAGATGCGATCGAGGCTGCACAAAAAGCCGACACCATCATTTATGTGTTGCTGGTTGCGGACCGTTCCGCATACGGATTTGGGATGTACTCAGGCGACAGTGAAATGAAAAAATTGACTGCCGAGACTGGCGGTCGCGTGATCGAAGTAGGCAGCAAGATGGAAAAGCTGAAAGCCGCTTTCGACCAGGTCGCGGCGGAACTGCGCAGCCAGTACAACATCGGCTATGTCCCTAACAACCTGGTTAAGGACGGCGGTTTCCGGAAGATCGAGATTCGCTCGAAAGATGGAAGCAAAGTGCAGTCGCGGGCCGGGTACTACGCGTCAGCAGCTGCAGATTAAGTCCTTCCCGCCGACCTGGGATGGGTCGAACGCGGCGGTTAATGATTTTGTGCTATTCCCAACTGTCTCAACCCTGAGATAAAGTCCTTCGATCTCGCTGGCCCCAAGGTGGCCTCACATTGAAGGAGATCGCATGGCGGCACAAGCTTCTGTCCTAAATCTTGACTTGGGCATCGCCGGCACAAACGCTCGGCGCAGCCGTGTGCTTGCGATCATTCTGATGATTGCGATCGCCAGTGTCTTCTGGGTTGACTCTCGCTACCCGGCTCTCATGAAACGCTACAACGCTGGTACACACTTGAAAGCGTCTGGAGCGCTAACTTTTGGCGCTGTCTATTCAGTGGATCGCAGCATGCCGGTTCGGGTCCGAGTTTGGCGCACTACAATCAACTGGTTGGACGCCAATCGCGTCGGAATGACTTTCTCCTTTCTTTTTGGGCCAGCTGCGCTCACGTTTCTGGCGACGCTTCGGCGTCGTCGCACCAGATCGCGATGGCTCAATACTTTATTCGGCGCGGCGGCCGGCGTTCCGTTGGCAGTCTGTACCAATTGTGTTGCGCCGATTGCGCGTGGGCTATTCGCTTCTGGAATGGGCACCGAGTCGGTGCTGGCAACAATGTTCGCGTCGCCGGCGCTCAATATCGTGGTGCTGGCGATGACGTTTGCGCTCTTTCCCGTTTCCGTAGCCTTGCTGAAGCTCGCGACTGTGCTCTTTCTGATTATGGTATTCGCACCAATGGTCGCGTCGCGGCAAGCGCCGGCGCCAGCTACGCCGTGTCTTATTGAGAGCCCAGTTTCCGAGACATGGCGCGAGGCCTTTCTGAATACCTCGCGGTCGTACCTCAAAAGTTTTTGGTATGTTTTTCGGCTGGCATTCCCTCTGATGTTGCTTGCGGCAGTCCTCGGTGCCCTGGTGATCGAACTGCTGCCGGCACAGGCCCTGATGGCTCAGGTCACGGTTGGCGGAATCGTTCTGGTCGCACTGGTGAGCGTCCCAATGGCCTTTGATGTGGCGATTGCTTACATCGCCATGACGCGCGGCGTTCCGTTACCGTATGTCGTCACTATTCTTTGTACTCTCGGGATTGTCAGCGTATTTTCACTTTTTATCATTGGGAAATCCATTTCCTGGAGAGCCGCAGCCGCTACCTACGCCACGGTCATAGCTTTGGGCGTCCTGAGCGGAATCGTTGCTCGCGCAATTGCCTAGAGAGCGTGCGGGAGATTTCGTCTTAAGAGTACGGCGCGGGTTCGATTCGCTGCAGCAAATAGAATGGAAGCGGAGTTCTGGGGGAGCAGAACCGGAATGCCGCTCTGGTTAGACAATCTCAACCGCGAAGTTATTGCATGCACTCGCTGCCCCCGGCTTGTTACCTACCGTGAGCAAATCGCTCATGAAAAACGGCGTGCCTATCGCGATTGGGAATATTGGGGCAAGCCTGTGCCCGGTTTCGGCGATCCCAATGCCCGCGTCATCGTGCTGGGCTTAGCTCCGGGAGCACACGGTTCTAATCGCACAGGCCGTCCATTTACCGGTGACGCCTCCGGCAATTTCATGTATCCCGTTCTGCACGAGATCGGATTTGCCAGCCAACCGCTCGCGAGCGATCGCAATGATGGAATGGTTCTGCGAGATATCTACATCACGGCAGCGGTGCGCTGCGCGCCGCCGGACAATAAACCCTTGCCACTGGAGCTTGCGAATTGCGCACCCTATCTGGATCGCGAACTCCACGGACTAAAGAAGGCAAAAGTCATTGTCGCCCTGGGTAAGATTGCGTTTGATGCCTATCTAACCCATCTAAAGCAACTCGGCCTGATTGAGCGAAGGCGCGGGTTCCTTTTCCAACACGGCGCGAAGTACAAAATCCCCGACGGGCGGACGCTCCTGGCCTCGTATCATCCCTCGAACCAAAACACCCAGACCGGCAAGCTTACTCGCGCAATGTTCATGCAAATCTTTAAAGAAGCCGCGCGCCTTGCCGATGAATAAAGCGGCGGCTTCGCCAGTGCCGGATCGCCTCACCTCGAGGGGAATGATCATCGCGTCCGGGACGAGGCCGTCCGCGTTTTTCACTTCAACTTTGTGGCTGTGGCCTGAAGCTGGAATTGCCGATTCGAGTTGGGATCATCCAGCGCCCCAATAACAACTGGTTTCCCAGAGGTCGCCAAAGTGCTGCCACCAATTCGAAATTGCCGGACGATTGGCCGTGAGCTTTGTGCCTCGTTTGGAGTCGAAAAATTGCTGAAGTCGCTGTGCACTTCAAGTGCGAGGTCGTCTCCTGCTTCCGTCAGCCTGCAATTAATTGACGTGCCTACATCCAGCGCTCCACCTGGCTCCTGCGGTGTTTGGACCGGAACGCGTGTTCCAATCTTGATCTCATTCCACGTTCCAGAATTTTGCACCATCGAATAATGTCGGCTGTTAATTTTCGTATCACCTTCCAGTTCGCGGATAGCAAATTCCACGCGATAGGAATGTATCTGCCTTTCGCCTGACGCGCC
>QHZV01000023.1 GCA_003224785.1 Acidobacteriota bacterium | reverse complement strand
TTTGGGGCGTCACGCGAGCCGGTCAAGGTGCAACGGGACTCCCGGGGAGTGCTTTACATCAGCAACACGGACTAGAGGCATCTAAACGGCGGCGGTAAAACTTTTAGCATCCAGGCTCAAAGTCTAGGTTCAAACGTCTTCCAGGACAAAGAACACGAGTCGCGAATTGAATAGCGTTGATGGAAGGCAAAGCGCCTCGCGCGCAGGTGGAGAGGTGTGCGAACTGGTCCTCGGTTCGCGCACGCGGCAACTCGCCGCCATCATTTGTATCCTGTTGACCAGCGCGTTCGCGCAAGCAAGAATCCATCGCTCGCAAGGGTGGGCTGAAAACCAATTCGATAAAGCCGAGTCGCAACGCGAAGCTCTCCTGGCCGAACCGGAGCACGCTCGCACTCGCCAGCAGTACGAAACCGTTATCGCCGCGTATCGCCGCGTCGTTCTCGAAGCGCCCATATCGAGCAAAGCCGACGGCAGCGCTTTCGAAGTCGCGGAACTCACCGCAGAGATGGCGCGCATTTATAAAGATGATGCAGCGTTGTTCTCCGCAGTGCGCGAGTATAAATTTCTACGCAAAGAATATCCCAGCAGCAAACATCGCATAGAGGCCCTTCTCGCAATCGGTGTGATCTACAAAAACGATCTTGGCGATGTCGCCGACGGACAATCTGCGTTGGAAGATTTAGTTCGGCAGTACCCGAACAGCCAGTCTGCGCAAAAAGCCCGCGAGGAATTGGGCTCGTTGCACTCTGAGGAGTCGGAGGAAGCTGCTTCACGAGAATCCGTTAAGCCGACTTCTAAGGAAGCAAAGAAGGCGCAAAGCGATGACTCGTCCAGCGCAAAAAGCAACGATCTAGTTCAGGTGACCGCCGTGGAGCACTGGTCAACCCCCGACTATACGCGGGTCACGGTTGACCTTGATCAGGATGTGGAGTTCGAGTCGCAACGAATTGATAGTCCGGACCGGATCTTCTTCGATTTGAAGAATACGTATTTGCCTTCGGTATTAAAGGGGAAGAGTTTTGACGTTGACGACGGCTTAGTGAAGAAAGTCCGGGTCGCGCAATTCAAACCTGGCAAGGCCCGGATCGTGATCGAGACCGACGGCAATGCCACCTACAACGCATCTTTACTGTTGAGTCCACCGCGGCTCGTTATTGATGTGCATAGCGACAGCGTCCATAGTGGAGACCCAAGTCCGAGACAGCCAACTGCCGCGACGACCGCGAAGGTTCAAAAAGAGAGCGAACCGCGCACCGTGAAGGTTGTACCTGCAGAAGAAAAACCGATATCCAGCGCCAGAGCAGATACGCCAAAGAAAGTGATCGTCGAAGCTGAGGATTCGACCGACGACGATACAGATACTCCGTCGCAGAAACCGGTCCAAAAAATCGCGAGAACCCGCACTACGACCAAATCCTTAAAACATCATTCGCCTTTGATGGCTTCCGCGCGCGAGGCCCAGCCTACCTCCAGTGGAGATCGCTCTCTGATTCGCGCTCTAGGATTAAAAATCGGCAAGATCGTGATTGATCCCGGACATGGCGGTCATGACACCGGAACCATCGGGCCCAATGGATTGCTGGAAAAAGATCTGGTGCTTGACGTGAGCCGCCGGCTCGGTAAACTTCTGGAAGCACGGCTTGGCGCAGATGTCGTGTTCACTCGACGCGACGACACTTTCATTCCGCTCGAGACTCGGACATCCATTGCTAACCAGGAGCAGGCAGATCTATTTGTTTCCGTCCACGCCAATTCCAGCCACGATCCCGACGCGCGCGGAGTTGAAACTTATTACCTGAATTTCACTTCTTCTCCGGAAGCCCTGGAAGTTGCGGCCCGCGAGAACGCCGCATCGGACAAAGACATTCATGAGCTCCAGGACCTGGTCAAGAAAATCGCTCTCAGAGAAAAGATCGATGAATCCCGAGAGTTCGCGTCTGATGTTCAGGAATCGCTTCACAGCGGACTGGCGACAAAGAGCGCCGGAATTCGCGACCGGGGAGTGAAGAAGGCGCCTTTCGTGGTGCTGATCGGCGCAAACATGCCTTCCATCCTGGCTGAGATCTCGTTCATCAGTAACCCTGGCGATGAGAAAAGACTCAAGGGCCCCGAGTACCGTCAGCGAATCGCGGAATCGCTATACCGCGGAATATCCCGCTATGTGAACGGACTGGGCGGCGTCAAAGTCGCCAGCAAGATTGAAAAAGCGTCAACCGACTGAACCTGCTTTTGCAAGCTCCTGCCTCTCTGGAAACTTCCTCGAGCCCTCTGTACTCTAATAAATAGGAGTCCGAACACTATCTGGATGAAGTTCCTGCGTTTTTCTTTTGTTTTCGTCTTATTCATCAGTCTATTGGCCGGGCTGTGTTCCGCCGCCGTCGAGACCCCTACTCCACTGCTGCCGAAGGAATTTGCGGGATGGCGCCTTGTGAAGTCCAGCCCCGTAAATGCTAATCCGATGGCCGCCGACCCCGCGAATGCAGCCGTGCTCAAGGAGTACGGTTTTGCGGACGTGACCACTGCAACTTACTCGCGGGATGATGGACGACAGGTCACAGTGAAGGCGGCCCGATTTCAAGACGCCAGTGGCGCCTTCGGCGCGTACACGTTCTATCGAACTGCCAACATGCACAGCGAAGAAATCGGAGATCAAGGGTCATCCCTGGGCGCGCGAGTTCTGTTCTTTCACGGCAAGATTCTGGCGGATGCAATCTTCACCAAGCTGTCCGGGATGTCGGCGGCGGAATTGAGGGAACTCTCCGACACTTTACCAAAAGCTTTGGGAAGCGAATCGAAGCTGCCTGATCTTGTGGGTTACCTGCCCAAACAGTCCTATGTGAAAGATTCAGCAAAATATATTGTTGGACCTTTGGCACTGCAGCAGACCGCTGCAGTCGGTGCGCAACTCGTCGATTTCACCAAAGGCGCGGAAGTCGTGCTCGGGGATTTCAAGGTTTCCAACAACACCGGCAAGCTCATTTTGATCGGCTATCCCACCGCGCAAATTGCAACCAGCGAGCTGAAGAGAATCGAGCAGGCAGAGCAAGCACACCAACTTCAAGAAGACTTGCTCGCCAAGAGACGCACAGGACGTATGCTTGTCCTCGTTTTAGGGGACATCGGCGCAGACGCAGCCAAAGAATTAGCTTCGGCTGTCAATTACGACACCGATGTGACCTGGAACCAGAACACGTACCAAAATCCAAAGGACAACGTAGGCCGCGTGGTGCTCGGTGGCATCATTCTCGCCGCAGTGATCATGGGCATGCTGCTGGTCAGCAGCATCGCTTTCGGAGGCTTTCGTGTGGCCGTAAAGCGGCTTTTGCCGGGCAAAGTTTTCGATCGTCCGGAACAGGTCGAAATCATCGGGCTGCACCTCTCGGACAAAGGCCCGGAGGGGCAGAATCGCGTGTAAGCTCCTCAATTAAAGCCGGTTGGCTCGGTATCAAGCCTCTTTTGTCTCAATTTGACGCAAACCTAAAGTTCTGACGCGGCATGTTCAATCTATTGAAAACAATGCCCTTATTTCCGAAAAAGTTCCTTGACACCCCCGTCCCCGGCTCATAAGATTTCGCCAGAAAGTTTTAACGGCATAAACCTCCGTTGGAACTATTCTCCCTTGAAAGAAGAGGCCGCCCTGTTGCCGGGTGGCCTTTTCGTTTGCAATTAACGGAACCATCCGGCGTGAGCTGACGTAGTCTTACTCGGCGGAGGAAAATTTCATGTTCTGCGATCAATGCGGCGGCAAGTTGCAGGCCAACCAGCGCTTCTGCAGCGGCTGTGGAAGAGAAGTTGTTGGAGGCATGCCGGGCTATCCGCGACGCAGCCGAGTACAGGAACACGTTCGGCTCCTCGCGATCTTGTGGTTCGCGCTTTCTGCATTGAACGCGCTTGGCGGAGTTGTGCTGATAATCCTGGCGAATACTTTGTTTGTTCACCTTCACGACTTCGGAGCACCAGAAGCGTCCACTTCTTTTCTGCACCCGTTGTTGACGATCATTGGAGCGTTCGTCGTTGCCAAGGCCGCAGCAGGATTTGCCGCCGGATATGGACTACTGCAGCGAGAGCCTTGGGCGCGAGTGCTTGCACTAATTCTCGGCTTCCTGTCGCTGCTTAATATTCCATTTGGCACCGCGCTTGGGGTTTATACACTGTGGGTTTTGTTGCCAGCGCAATCGGAAGAGGAATACGAGAAGTATCTCAGCATCGCGGCATGACCATTTCGAATGCCGTTATTATCAAGTATCCTGGCGGCCACTGCACGCTATAGCCTGTGGTTTCTTTACGCGTATCGCTCCCGCATTTAGAATCGAGATAAGCCGACGTAGCTCAGTTGGTAGAGCAGCCGATTCGTAATCGGCAGGTCACCAGTTCAACTCTGGTCGTCGGCTCCATTCTTACCCACCGCGATCAAAATCCCTGCTGCTAGGCTGCCATAGCACCGTTTGCCCATGGGTGCAGGATCACCTTGGTGCGGTTATCCCCTTCGCGCCGAATTATTTTGTACACCCCAACTACGCTTGGCTAGGCTTTAAAGGGAGGTATAATTGCGGCATTCGGATCGAGGGCGCCACCCGGGTCGTTTATTGGTTTTATGGATGTTCTCGGCCCGCAGCGTTGGGTGAGAGTCAATGGCTGGTTTCAAAGACCATGAGGGTCCTAATCGCGAGAAGTCGCCGACTCCGCCGTCCTCACCTCTTAAGCAAAGCTTAAATGCAGTAAAGACACCGCCTCCGAAACCGGATAGCGGACAAAACTTCGACTCCGAAGCTCCCACAATCCTGCATTCTGGCAGCGCCTTCGATGCGGCCACAATCATCGAACCATCTCAGCCATCTCATGCTTCCGAAGCAGCGACGATGCTGGACGCGCCAGTTCGCGCTCCAAGCCGTCCAGCGCCAACTCCGCCCGCGAGTAATTGGAATGCTTCGTTCCTGCTTCCAACCGGCAGCGTGCTCGCGAACCGGTACGAGATCCTGGATCTGCTGGGCGAAGGCGGAATGGGCGCAGTTTACAAAGCGCGAGACAACGAACTCGATCGCCTGATCGCGTTGAAAGTCATCCGGCCGGAACTCTCCAGCAATCCTGAAATTCTGCAGCGATTCAAGCAAGAGCTGGTGCTTGCAAGACAAGTTACGGACCGCAACATCATTCGCATCTTCGATCTTGGTGAAGCTAACGGAATGCGCTTCATCACCATGGAGTACGTGGAGGGTACCAGCCTTTACCAAATTCTCCGCGAGCACGGCAAATTGGGCGTAGTAGAGTCGGCGGAAATCATTACGCAGGTTTTGTCGGGGCTGAAGGCGGCTCATCGTGAGGGCGTTATCCATCGCGATCTGAAGCCAGGCAACATTATGCGGGACCCGCAAGGGCGAATTCTCGTGATGGATTTCGGCCTTGCGCGTTCGCTCGAATCAGATGGAATGACCAAAACTGGTGCGGTGCTCGGCACCATGGAATATATGTCGCCTGAGCAGGCGATGGGCGCAGCGCTTGATCAGCGCTCTGACTTGTTCACGGTTGGCCTCATCTTCTTTGAATTGCTGACCGGCAAGATGCCGTTCAGGGCCGATAGCGCCTTAGCCAGCCTGTTAAAGCGCGTGCACGAACGCGCCATTCCTGTGGTCTCGCATGATGCAACAATCCCGGCGGCGCTCAGCAACATTGTGAGCAAGTGTCTGGAGCGTGATGTTCAGCTCAGATACCAGAATGCCGGCGAGATGCTGGACGACCTGGCAGCCTGGCAGGGCGGGACTGCCGCGGCCACATTAAAATTTCCGGAAAGCTCGCGTCCATGGGGCGAGTCGATTCCATGGCCCAAAATTGGCGTCGGACTAACTGTGGCGGTTTTAGCCACTGTTGGTTTTCTGATGCGCGGAAAACTTACCAACGCGCCCGCGCCAGCAAACAAATCAGTTTCGGTGCTGGTTGCCGATTTCACCAATTCCACGGGAGACCCGATTTTTGAGGACACGTTGGAACCAATGTTCAACGTGGCGCTTGAAGGCGCAAACTTCATCAACGCTTACAGCCGCGGCACCGCCCGCAACTTGGCGAAGCA
>QHZV01000419.1 GCA_003224785.1 Acidobacteriota bacterium | reverse complement strand
CGGAGATTGTGCCCGTTCGATGAGCCGTTGCGAAATCCATTGGATGACATACTAGCTGGTCTCTCTTTTTGGTTAATTCTTGCAATCCCGGCACAGAGTGATCCGAGATCCGGGAGTTTCCTCCCGCGAAAATTCGATTGTTCTGGGTCTTTGATCCTTATTGTAAGGATTTTTCCGACCCGATGCTAACAATAAAGTCACTACGCTTCAAAGCAAATCCGATAGGTATGAACCTACTGGATCACAATCTTCTGCTGCTGCGTGTTCACGCCGCCTTTCGAATCCTGCGCCGTGATGGTAATCAATGTTTCTCCCGTTGGAAGCGGCGGGGTGAAGTAGTGAAAGCGACCGTCGGTGCTAACAACCGGCACTTCGTGGCCATTCACCATCACTCGTGCGCCGAGCTCGGTCTTGCCGGTCAATTCGATCACGTGACCATGCTGAACAAATGGATCAAGCGCCAGTGCCAGCGCTCCGGAGTCGCTAGCTTTTGCAATCACGGTGAAACGGTTCTTTTCGCTTTCCGCTGATTCCTTGTCGGTCGCGTCGAACGAGCGCACCATCCAGTAATAAGGCCCTTCGATGAGACCGGAGACGAGCACGTCCGGCGAATTGATTTTTCGGTCCACGATCAGGGATGAAAAATACGGATTGCGAGAAATCTGCAGCCGATAGCCCTTCGCGTTAGTCATTGGGCTCCAGGAAAACTCAACTGGCTTCGGCTCCTGCGTAATAAAAATTGGCATCATGTTGGCCGGAGAAATTGGAGTGGGCGGACCGATTTCTTTTACTTTTTCCAGGTGCGCCGACTCGGGTCCATAGCTGACCTTTTCCCACGATGCCAGCTGCGTGGTTTCGCCGTTCCGCTCGGTGGTGCCGCTTCCTTTTGTGACTAAGACTTCATCACGTTTGGAGCTGGGATCCTTGCTGACTCGCGCGGCGCTATCGGGACCGAAGGTGGTGGTGGCGCCATCCATCTTTACCTCCGAGGTGGAGCCTTGCGTATACGTTCCCGTCGCCAGATCGACCGTGCCAGTGTTAACGCTGACGGCCACGTTGGTTTGCTGGCGCTCGTTAGCAGAATTCTCTTCGATCACGATCAGCGAGTCTTGCTTAACTGTGTAGTTGGTACCGTCATTGAAGACGATTTTGGCCATGCCCTCGGAGCCGGTCTGGATGACGTCACCTTTTTCGAGAGGCACACTGTAGTCGGCGTGGACCCAGGTATTGCTGGTGGCTTTCTTGATGCGAACCGTGCCATCGAGCGCGGTGATGTGCGCTTGCTGCAGAGTGGTCCCGGGCTTGGCAGAGGATGCGGGCGCGGCGACGCGCTCCAACAGGTTCGTAACGAGACTTGACGCCGCTTTCACAGTGTTTTCAGTGAATTCCGGAAATGCCAAACGTGCCCCGCCCGCGATCGCCATCAGGATCGTAATGATGATGAGGAAGACGCTACGGTATGTGACCGTCTTCCATGCGATTTGGATCTCCGATTTGCGGCTCGATCGCACCCAATCCTCTGCAAAACGAGGGAATTCGAACTACGTTGCGATTATTACAGGGCGGTGCAGCGCAGGAGCGTGAAACGTCTTACTGCTGATTACTGAGGTCACCGCGACCGCACGTGCTCTTAATCGGCAAATAAGGGAGCGATGATCAGCTTCCCCGGGCCAAACACGAGCTGTTCGTGATACCCCCTTAGAAAACGGCGAAGGACGGGGCAGCCTCGCTTATCTAATCGGCAGCTTTGCGTATTGCTCGATTTGGGCTTCGGTGGTGCGCCAGGCTGAGGACGGATCGGTAGAGTAGGCCTTGTACCAGTGAACTGTCCAGTCGATGGCCTCGTCGAGGGAGAGCGCAGCGGTCCATATGGGACCTTCGCTTTTGTTGTTGACCGATCTAAACGGAGCCGCTGAATCGGGCTTCAGCAGTTCGATCTGCACGTCTTCGCCGCCCCAATCTTTTGAGCTGGAGCCGGCAGGTCCGGATGCGTAGAGATTCTCACATAACTGCAAACATAGGCGGGCAGCCTCTAGAACGTGGGCGCGGTGAACGATGGCGTGGCGTATTTCGATTGGTTCACCGGAAATGAGACAGCGCAGAAGGGTGGGAACGAGACCGGACTGGCCCCAATCTCCGCCACCGATCAGGGTTGGAAGATGCACGACTGCTACTCCAGTACGAGACTCTCTGAAGAACGACTCCGCGAAGGCGAAACAGCCTTGTTCGGCGGCAGAGTGGCTGGCGCGAGTTAGGGAGTTTGAAACCTGCGAATCACCTACGAAGATCATTGCGCGCGCGCAGCCGGTGAGCCGCGCCTCTTCGAGGAGGTTGATCGTACCCATAACATTGGTGCTGTAGAGGTCCACAGGATCGCACGAAGACGCGGTCTGAGCAGCGTGAAAGATGATTTCCGGCTGGAAGTCGGCGAGGGTATTGGCTAGTGTGTCGCGGGCGCGCACGTCTGCAAAAACGGAAGTCATGCCGCGATCGAGAAGCGTGGCGTCGAAAAAATTACGACGAGAGGATGGTGGCAAACTATAGCCGCAGACTCTCGCACCGAGCAGTTTGAGCCAGGCAACCAGCCATCCGCCGGTGAAGCCGGTGTGACCAGTGACCAAGACTCGTTTCCGGCGGTAGAAGGCGGCGAAGGGTTGAGACATCAGCGTAGCCAGTAGATGATTCCCGCTACGAGAGCGGTCACCAGCAGGCTGGCAACGGTGTAGCCGTGGGCGACGATCCAGCTTTGCTCTGGTTCAACTGCGAGAAGTGGGGGCTCGGGGAGGTGCGGGACGTGAGGATCCTGTTCACATTCGACGCACAACTTGCGTCCTTCTGAGATAGGAAAACCGCATGATTGGCAAACATGAACCTTCAGTGGGGCTGGTGCCGGCATTGGCGCGGAATCGGGCTTGGAGGCGACCTCCGGCCGCGAATCGGCATGCCACAACTGCGGCGATGCGGTTTCAATTTCCGTTGGTTGCCGCGCTTCCAGGATTCGCGTTTGGGCGTTTTCGGCGGCTTCCATGTGGTCGATGGCCGTATTCACCAATTCAGCGATGGCCGAGACAGCGGAGATGTCTGCTTGGGAAAAGCTCGAGCGATTGGCCGAGAACTCGAAAAAGCCTACAACCTCGTGTTGCCGAAGTATGGGGATCGCGACCTTCACAAGTTGACCTTGAAGGGTATGGGTAGAAACAGAAATAGGCTGGGCGGTCGCGATACAGGTTGCGATTGGTGCATGCTGCGCGTCGGCAGGAGTGCCGGCTTTGTCGGATATTCCGGCAGAGGCGCAGTATAAGAACTGGCTGTCCTGTTTCAGCGCGAGTGAGAGGCCCTCGGCATTGCTCAGAAATCGCGCCCGCTCTGCCAGCAACTGCATGGACGAAAGAAATTCCACGGTGGCAGTTTGAATGAGAGCCGAAAAAGCGGCAGTTGTGTTGGTCGCCGCTTCGACGGAATCCGTTTCGAGTTGGTTTTGTGAGTCCACGCGAACTACGCGCAGTCTCTATTCTGGGGCGACGGAAAGTCAAGGCTGAACAGGAACTAGAGGGCCCGGTGGTCACTGGGCACTAGCAAAATTACTTCAGCGGCTAGAGCCTGATTTACGCCAAGTCTGGCGGCACGAATGGAACTCGTGCTCTTCCCGCTTCAACTCTTTCCCGAAAAAGATCGTTCCCATATTGATCAATGACGATGGTTACTAATGGTACGGGCCCGTAGGGGTGTCCGCAGGCAGAGCCAACAATGACCGATGTAAAAGTCGGAGCGGAACATGGCGACAAGGAATCGGGAGTTGGAAATGGTTCAGGACTTTGCACCGGACCGGGCAGCGCAGGCACTGCTAAATCTTCGGTGTGCGGTGGACCATTGTCATGATGCGATCTTCATTGCGGACTCAAACGGAAAGATCGAGTTCGTCAATGCGGCATTCGAAGCGATGACGGGATACTCGGCGCATGAGGCCATGGAGGGCGGACTTGCGCTGATTATTAAACGAGATCCCACTGGAGACCGCAAACCAATCTCGACTGCGAGTGGTGTCGGGTTGGAAGAGATCAGGGAAAAGGGCTTTTACCGTGGCGCAATCTCCACCGCTCGCAAGGATGCACGCTTGATCCGAATGGATCTGGCCGTGACCGTGGTGCGGGATTATCGGACGCGTGAGGCCAGCCTGGTATGCACGGCCCGCGACATCACTGATGAGGGGGAATTGCGGGCCGAACTCAGCG
>QHZV01000418.1 GCA_003224785.1 Acidobacteriota bacterium | reverse complement strand
GATGCGAGCGTGGAGCTGGTGAAGAAAATCGCGCGCATGCCACGCGATGCAAACGACCGTCCGGAGAATCCGGTGAAGATTAACAAGATCACGATATTGGGGGCGGGCGGCACGACCCATACTGCACCGGCGCACAAACCGACGCCGAAACCAGCGCCGCAGCGAACCAAGCAGCAGTAGATTGGTATCAGGGCACGCCCTTCAGCTGTGCGGTAGATCACATTTGCTAACCTAGCGGCATGGCTGAAACCATGCCCTGATACAGGAAAGGATTACTTCATGGCACGACAACCTGGCACTTATGCGACGTTCACCACTACCGAAGGCACGATCGTGTGCCGCCTGTTTGAGAAAGACGCGCCGAAAACCGTACAGAATTTCACCGAGCTTGCCGAGGGCAAGCGCGAGTGGAAGCATCCGAGCACCGGGAAGAAAAGTTCAGACCGGCTATACGATGGCACGATTTTCCATCGCGTGATCCCGAACTTCATGGTGCAGGGCGGAGACCCCCAAGGCACGGGCATGGGCGGCCCCGGATATCAGTTTGAAGATGAGACCAAAGGCTCTCCGCACAAGTTCGACAGGCCCGGCAAGCTGGCCATGGCGAACGCCGGCCCTAACACCAACGGCTCGCAATTTTTTATTACCTTAGCGCCGACGGAGTGGCTCACCGGCAAGCACACGATTTTCGGCGAGGTCGTCGAAGGACAGGATGTGGTGGAGAAGATTGTCAACGTGCCGCGCGGACGGAACGATCGTCCGAATAAGGATGTAAGGCTGGAGTCATTGGTGATTGAGCGGGTGTAGATGCCCAGTGCGGCCTACACCCCAATCACCCCACACAACTCCTTCACCGCGTCGGCGCTCTTGTTCAACGCGGCCTGCTCTTCAGGCGTGAGTTTAATTTGGATGATCTGCTCGATTCCTTTTGCGCCCAGCTTTACGGGAACACCGACATAGAGGCCCTTAATTCCGTATTCGCCGTCGAGATACGCGGCGCAGGGGAGGATCTTCTTTTTGTCTTTGAGGATGGCCTCGACCATTTCGGTGGTGGCGGACGACGGGGCGTAGTAGGCGCTGCCGGTCTTGAGATATTTCACGATTTCTGCGCCACCGTCGCGGGTGCGCTGGACAATTTGCGCGAGGCGATCGGGGGCGATGAGTTCGGTGATCGGAATTCCGGCGACCGTGGAATAACGCGGCAGCGGGACCATGGTGTCACCGTGTCCACCGAGAACAAATGCCGTCACGTTCTCGACGCTCACCTTCAGTTCGTCAGCCATGAACGTTCGAAAGCGCGCTGAATCGAGCACGCCTGCCATCCCGATCACGCGCTCTCGGGGAAAACCGCTGAGCTTGTAGGCGGCCTGGGCCATCGCATCGAGCGGATTCGAAACGATAATCAATATGCAATTCGGCGAATTCTTAACAACCTTGCCGACAACATCGGCCATGATCTTGTAGTTGGTGTTGAGCAGGTCGTCGCGACTCATGCCGGGCTTGCGCGGAATTCCGGCGGTGATGACAACGATGTCGGAATTCGCGGTGTCCGCATAATCATTGGTGCCGATGATGTAAGAATCGCGCTTCTCGATGGGCATGGCTTCGAGCAGGTCGAGGCCTTTGCCTTGCGGTACGCCTTCGATGATGTCAATGAGGACGACGTCGGCGAGTTCTTTCGAAGCGATCCAGTGAGCGGCGGTCGCGCCAACATTACCAGAACCTACGATGCTTACTTTCTTGCGCATGATTTCCTTTCAGGGCAAAACAAAATCAAAGTCAAAGGCTTTAACACAGAGGGCACGGAGGATCACAGAGGAATTAGATCTAGAAACCTCGTGATTCTCTGTGGCCTCTGTGGTTAACGGTTTTATGCCGTTGTCACTACTGCAGCAGCCATGTTCTCAATGATGCTGTCGGCGAACTTGCTGGTGCTGACCTTTGTGGCGCCTTCCATCAGACGGTGAAAGTCGTACGTCACTTTTTTTTGCTCGATGGTGCGCTCGATGCCGCTCTCGATCAGCTCGGCGGCTTCGTTCCATCCCAGGTAGCGGAACATCATCACGCCTGAAAGCATGACCGAGCCGGGGTTGATGACATCTTTATCCGCATACTTTGGCGCGGTGCCATGCGTGGCTTCGAATACCGCATAGCCGTCCCCGATGTTTGCTCCGGGGGCGATGCCGAGTCCGCCCACCTGAGCAGCGCAGGCATCGGAAATGTAGTCGCCGTTCAAGTTGGGCGTTGCGAGCACGGAATACTCGTCGGCACGCGTGACCACCTGCTGGAAGATGGAATCGGCAATACGGTCATTGATCATTAGCTTCTTCTTCCAGGCGCCGTGACCGTGAGTTGAATAAATGCTGGCGAGCACGGAATGAACTTCGTTGGCCACCGATTTGCCAAACTCGCGAGGGGCGAACTCCAGGCCGGGTTCGACGAGCGCAGCATTTTCTTCATGTGCAAGATTCGGGTTCTTGTCTTTATTGTCGAGAATCCAGCTCTCACGTTCGGTGACGACCTGGTCGCGGAAC
>QHZV01000022.1 GCA_003224785.1 Acidobacteriota bacterium | reverse complement strand
GAAAAAAGCCAGCCCTTTCGGGCTGGCTTCGTGACTGGTGAAACCGTCTTACCTGAATTGCGGTGGTTTGTTGTTGTCTTTGTTGTCTTTGTTGTCTTTGTTATTCCGATCTGAGTTGTTGTTCCTGTCGTTCCCGCGCTGTTCCTGACCGCGATTCTCAGACGGCCGGGCTTCCGGACGAGGCACATTGCGCTCAGCAGGTGGCGCCGCTGCCGGGCGGTTTTCCTGCCGTTCCTGCCGCCCCTGGTTCATATCCGGGCGGTTCTGGTTTTCTCGCGGCGGCTCCTGACGGTTTTCAGGAGTCCGTGAAGGCTGCTCAGGCCGGGCGGTCGGCGTTTCAGATGGCCGATTCTTGTTTTCCGGTCTCGCGTTCGGGCGTTGCTGCTCGGGCATTTGTTCAGGACGGTTTTCAGGCCGCGTTGCCCGGTTATTGTCAGGCTGGTTCTCCTGTGGCCGATTTCCGACGTTCCCTGGGCGGTTCTCTGGCTGGCCTGGACGCGCCCCTTCATTGGGCCGCGCTTCAGGACGGTTGTTACCCGGACGATTGTCTGGCCCTCCTGGGCGCGGAGCCGCTCGATTGTTCTCGGGGCGGTTATCGTTCGGGCGATTGTCGTTCGGGCGATTCATGTCATTCGGACGATTTTCATTCGGTCGGTTCTCAACTCCCGGGCGCGGCACGTTTGGACGGTTATCCGGTGCTGCGTTCGGACGGTTTTCCGGACCATTCGGGCGATTTTCGCCTGGTCTGGCGTTCGGGCGATTCTCCTGACGGTTTTCTGGAGGACCTCCTGGACGACCGCGTTCATTATTCGTTGCGTTCGGACGAGCTGTACCTTTTGCTCCACGCTCCAATGGCTGAGCCTGAGTTGGTGGTGCAGCCTTAACCGTCCGTACTGGAGGAGGCGTTGATGCCCGCTCCATTCCGCGAATGGCAGGAGCCCGATTCATAGCAACCGGCTGCCGTGTGGCAACTACAGAGCGCGTCAGCACCTGCTGTGGTGGCCGTTTGTCAATTGGGCGTGCGGAACCTATCAGGCTCTGCCGCTCCGGTTGAATGTTTCTGGCAACATCGTGCGTTACCCGCGCCGAAGCAATCTGTTGCATCTGGCGCTGGTCAACTCGGACGATGTTGTTGTGCACCGGGCGCGCATTCACAAACGTGTCATGGTTAACAATCGTGACTGCCCTCTCGTTCCGCTGATTCACATAGGTGATATTCGTCACACGGTTGTTGTACACATTCGTCACCTGCGTGACATTCACGCGCGTATTGGTGACGTTAACGTTCTCAACGTATCGTGGGCTGGTACGGTACCAGGGCACGAACACTTCTCCAGGTGCTAACGGGAACCATCCGACACCGCCACCGCCTCCCACGCCAATGCCGATACTGAAACCTCCGCCGCCGACAAATGCGACTAACGCTGGCGAATAAACCGGCGCTACCGCGACTGGTCCGGGTACCCAGCACCAGCTGCTTTGAACGAATGCCCATCTGCCGTAGTGGAATGGAGCAAAGCCCCAGGGCTCATCTTCAGTCCAAGTCCAACCCCACGGGGAAACATACACCCAGTGTCCATAACGGTAAGGCGCCCAGTCTCCGGGAACGCCAGCAGGCGACCATACGTTTCCGTATCCCTCGACATTCCGCCACTGGCCGTAGTCATCGAGATCTTCGTAGCCCGTCATTTCGTCCGAAACATATTCTCGGCTGCGGACGTGGTCTTCACGCTGATCACGCGACATGGCCCACTCATTAAACTGATCCCCTCTGTTGATTTCGCCTACGTCATAGGTCAGCTGGTCGGTTCCCGAGAACGTCCCCTGCTGCCCTTCCGTTAAGCGATACGAATTGCCGGAACCTGTAATTTCCGCTTCACCGCGGAAGATTGAAGCGACCGTTTGGTCACCGTTCCCGTTCACGTCGAGGCGGAACTGTCCCGGTCGATTGAGATTGAAAGCAAGGTTCGGAGTGTCAACTTCGAACGCGTCGTCGCCACCGTAATGGCGCACGCTGAAGAAAATCGACCCCATGGACAAGCGAAGCTGCGTTGTATTGTTCCCCAAATCGAGGAAAGTCAAACTTGTTTCCGGCCCTAGCCGGATGGAGGTGGACCCAATCTGGAGTTCCGCACGTGAGTCGCGATCAACCCACAGGTTGTCGCCTACGGTCAGCGTACGGTTTTGTGAACCCTCGACCCAGTCACCTTGTCCGCCCGGTTGAAACGAGACGGAGCCTTGGACAAAGCTGATTCTTCCAGCACGTGTTGGAGGGTCTTGGTCGTAACCCTGATCCTGGTCCTGTGCTGAGGCCAGCACAACCGTTTGCAACAGCAACAAGATCGCCGTTGCCAAGACTGCAAGGGAAAATCCTGCGCGTATGTTTTTCATAATTTTCCTTACCTGCGGCTGCCAAATGGTTCCCGGCCGCAAGAACATAATTCCTAACTCATCCTCATTTAACACATGCTGCGACGGCAAGTTCCATACGGTCATGCTGGTACTGTACAAACTGCCTTCTGGTACATGCATGCCTTTGAAACACAGGCACTTATGCAGATTGGGATGGAATCACAGAGCAATCGAAGGTTTGCCCGTTCGTAACCTGGCGTTCGAACGCCCGCACAACCCTGAGTTGGGCCGTGCGGGCCTCGTCGATTTTTTAACTGACGGTTTGCTCCGCCAAGACCTTCTCTCGCTCTTCAGCATCGTGCCGCTCATCACGATCTGAGGTCGGCAGCGCGAGTTCAAGTACTTCGCGGATTGTCTTGACGTAGTGCACGTTCAAATTGTCAAGCTGCTCTGGCGTCAGGTCTTCTTCCACGTTCATCTTGTTTTCCGCTGGAAGGATTACATCGTGCACACCCGCGCGCTTGGCGGCCAGCACTTTTTCTTTGATTCCTCCCACAGGCAGAACATTCCCGCTCAGGGTAATTTCTCCTGTCATTGCGGTGAGCGGACGCACCGGCCTGTCCTTCAATAGAGAAACCAGCGCAGTCGCCATGGTTACGCCGGCCGACGGACCGTCTTTCGGAATTGCCCCGGCAGGAACGTGAATGTGGATATCATGGTCGGCAAAAAAACTTTCTCCGATTCCAAGGTGCACCGCATTCGACCTCACCCAAGTCAGGGCGGCTTGCATCGACTCCTGCATGACTTGGCCGATCTGGCCGGTCATGGTGAATCCACCTTTGCCGCGCATTACATTTGCTTCAACAAAGAGCACGTCGCCACCGGTCGGGGTCCACGCAAGACCCACGGCAACACCAGCCCGTTTCGTGCGTTCTGCAATTTCGCCTTCGCTGCGAACTTTGATACCGCCGAGGAATTCCTGAATGATCTCCGGGGTCACGATAAGCTTGTCCGTTTTTCCTTCTGCTAACCGGCGAGCCTGCTTGCGGCAAATCGTGCCAATGTTTCGCTCCAGACTTCGAACGCCAGCCTCGCGCGTGTAGTGGCGGATGAGATGGCCCATCGATTCCTGCGGAAACTCGATCTGTTCCGCCGTGATTCCGTTTTCTTCGATTTGTCGCGGAACCAGATACTGAAATGCAATGTGGACTTTCTCTTCTTCTGTGTAGCCCTGTAGCTCAATGATCTCCATGCGGTCACGGAGCGGCTCAGCTACCGGATCAAGCATGTTTGCGGTGGTGATGAACAGCACCTTCGAAAGATCGAATGGAACGTCAAGATAATTATCGCGGAACGTCGCATTCTGCTCGGGATCGAGGGCTTCGAGCAATGCGGAACCCGGATCGCCTCGGAAGTCGCGCCCGACCTTATCAATTTCATCGAGCATGAATACCGGGTCCTTGGTCTCTGCACGACGAATGCCTTGAATGATCTGTCCCGGCAGCGCCCCGATGTATGTGCGACGGTGCCCGCGAATTTCAGCCTCGTCGTGCACGCCGCCCAAAGAAATGCGGACAAACTTGCGTCCCAGAGCGCGCGCAATCGAGCGGCCCAGCGAAGTCTTGCCCACGCCGGGAGGTCCGACAAAGCAAAGAATCGGACCTTTCATCGCGGGCTTTAAACGGCGCACCGACAAATAGTCGAGTATTCGATCTTTGACCTTCTGCAGATCATAGTGATCGGTATCGAGAATTTCTTTGGCTTTCGGAATGTCCACTTCGCCGCCGGAAGTTTTCGCCCAGGGTAGTACCGCAAGCCACTCGACGTAGTTCCGCGTAACGCCATAATCCGCGGCCATTGGCGACATGCGCGCGAGCCGGCCCAGCTCTTTCAGAGCTTCTTTCTTAACTTCGTCGGGCATTCCCGCGGACTCGATTTTTTGCCTCAGTTCCTCGGTGTCGCGCTGGCCTTCGTCCTGCTCACCCAGTTCCTTCTGGATCGCCTTCATCTGCTCGCGCAAATAATATTCGCGCTGACTCTGCTGGACGCGGTCTTGCACTTCCGACTGAATTTTGTTTCGCAGTTGCTGGACTTCGAGCTCCTTGGCCAAATGCTGATTAATTTTTTCCAGGCGCACTCGAACATCAGTTGTCTCGAGGGTGTCCTGTTTGTCGGCGGTCGAGAGCGACGGCAGTGACGAGGCGATGAAGTCAACCAGTCGGCCCGGCTCTTCAACGTTCATAGCTACGGTTGAAAGTTCGTCCGACAGAGTCGGGGAGCCGGCGACGATCTGTTGGAACAAAGTAAGAACGTTGCGCTGTAACGCTTCCACTTCCGAAGATTTTGGCGGGACGGCTTCCGGCACGCTATCAACATGCGCCATCATGTAAGGCGTAAGTTGGGTGAATTCGGTCAGCCGCACGCGCTCCAAGCCTTCCGCAAAAACGAACAGGCTTTGGTTAGGCATCTTCACAACTTTGTGGACGACCGCCAAGCTCCCAACCGTATATAAATCTGCTGGTTGCGGCGAATCTACGCGTGCCTCGCGCTGCGCGACCACGATGATGGTCTTGTCCTCGCCGAGCGAATTAATCAGCTGGACAGAACTCTCACGACCGACGGTCAGCGGCAGCACGGCATGTGGAAAAAGGACTGTGTCCCTGACAGGTAATACTGGTAGTGCTTTTTCTTGAGGCATTTTTCTCTCGCTGCGGCTACGTTGCCGCGCTGTTTTCACCAGTTTTCGTACTTGAGTGTGTTGTACTCAACTTTTGATGCCTTTAATCTCTGGAGGATTCATCGGCCAGTTCGCGCCCCAAGTTCAACAAGTCCACCGAAGCACTTGGATTCTATTCCTGTCGCGGCAGGTTTGTGAAAAACGAAGGTTTGCTGGAGAACTGGACGAAAGTGCGTCGGTCCAGATGCGACGAAGCTGATCTTCCGAGCTAGGCTCCAGGATAAATTCCCAGCACTTTCACCATGTCCGCCACCGTCCCTAACTGCAGCAATGCTCCGCGCGCGAGCTTGTCGTCCCCCCGCAGGAAGTCAGCGTAGAAGACGTACTCCCACGGACGTCCGCGAATCGGCCGCGATTCGATTTTGCTCAAGCTGATATCCCGGTCCGCAAATACGCGCAGAGCTTTGTGCAGCGCGCCAGGGACGTTCTTCAGTCCAAACGCGATTGAGGTCTTGTTCGCTCGAGGTAAAACGCGTTTTTTGCGACGCAGCAGAAAAAATCGGGTGAAGTTACGTTTATCGTCCTCAATTCCCCCGGCCAGAATGCGGCCTTTGTAAACCGATGCCGCATGTCGACTGGCAATCCCCGCCGCATCGAGAAGTCCGGTTTCGATTACATGCTTGACGCTTCCAGCCGTGTCATAGAACGGCGTGGCCTGAATGCGAGGGTTCGTGTCGAAGAAGTCGCGGCACTGGTCGAGTGCGACCGGATGGGATAAGACCCGCCGCAAATCTGTTTTCTTAACTCCACGCGCAGCAATCAGGTTGTGAACGATCCGCAAATGGAAATCGCGTTGGATGAAAACATCGCGCGCTAGCAATAAATCCATGTGCTCGGTCACCGATCCAGCGAGGGAATTTTCAATCGGAATCACGGCTGCAGGAACAGCCCCTGATTCCAGGCGATCGAACACCTCAACTGAACGTGCACACGGGACGATGGCGCATCCCGGAACCATTCTGCGCGCAGCTTCGTGACTGAACGAACCCGGCTCGCCCTGGATCGCAACTTTCATCTGAGCAAGTTATCTGGAAGCGACCACTGGAAGCAAATTCTTCTCAAGAACCAAGGCGTCCACGCCGTTCGAGTAGTACCTGGGAAAGGTGTTAATGACGTCGTAATTGTGCCGCTTGTAAAAAGCTATTGCGGCAGCATTGTCCACGGCGGTTTCTAGCGTGACTAAATTACAACCGGCTGTCCGCATCCGCCGCTCTGCAGTTTCCAACAGCAACGATCCAAGTCCCTTTTTGCGTGCCTGGGAAAGCACGTCGATTGTCATGACATGGCCCACATGATCACCGCCTGCCTCCGCGACTAGAAAGCCACATGTCTTGTGGCTAGCGTCGCCCACTTCCGCAATCAGCGTAAATGCATTTCTCCGACGAATATAAAAACCAAGTTCACGTCGGCTATATGAAATTCCCGGCGCGAAACACAGCTGGTCAATATCCCACAGCGTGTCAAAGTCCTCTGGCCGGTAATCGCGGATTGTGAATCGCACTCAAGTTCCTCTCAGGCAGGTTGAAGCTGTAAGTTGCAAACTTCGCATCATCAATAACTTACATGACTGTATAAATCTTAAAAAAATCTACACGGAAATCCTTGCCGACTTACACCCTTAAGTCGTAACATTCGCATCTGAGGGTTTGTGGTGCTGCCCATCGCCATTGAAGCGGTATTAGTTGCGACCGCCCTGGTTGCAATTTGGTATCTGCTGTTTTCCCGCTATAATCGTCGGCGCGGAACCTTGGTTCTGCAATGGGTGGAGGCTGCGTGCGCAACCCGCGGCCGCCTGGTAGAGTCTCGATGGTTGAGTGCCAGCCGCCTGCAGGCACATTTCAGTTTTGCCACCCACTGGTTTGAAAATGCCAGGGTCACCATAAAACTGCTGCCAAGGCACGTTCCCTTGCAATGGGTTCTCTGCGCTTGGCGGCGCCAGCGGGAGACGCTGACGTTCGAAGCCGACCTCGACGATTCGCCCAACTTCCATCTCGAGATTTCCCGCCATCGCTGGCTGACACAGAAGCCAAAGGAGATTTCCAGTCCCGAAAGAAACTGGACCATCTCTCGCCCCGGGCCGGTGGTCCTAACGACCCGCACCGAATGGACCCACGAGCTGACCCCTGTCGTGAATACCCTCATGACCTCTCGGGGGCATAACTTGCTAAGCGTGCGTTTCCGCCCCGATTCTCCGAATATCGCAGCCACCATCGCCCTTGACGCCCTCTCGGACGAAGAAACTACCGCCGCCTTCCTGGGCGTGCTGCGAGACCTGGCCGCCGGTTCTTCCGCTTCGCGCCATTAGGCTTCCGCGCTCTCCCCATCAGCATCGGATTCAAATCTATAGCCCACTCCACGAACTGTCAGCAGATGCTTGGGGCGCGAAGGATTCTCCTCCAGGTACCGCCGTAAGCGGACGACGAAGTTGTCAATTGCGCGCGTATCGGTGTCTTCTCGCAGTCCCCAAACCTGTTCGAGAATGGACTTGCGCGAAACGACGCGGCCCCGATTGCGAATCAGATGACGAAGTAACTCCGATTCCATTACCAAGTCAATGGTACCGCCCTCGAACGAAAACTCGTCCAATTCGTCTTCATCTCCCCGAGCACCAAGTTCATCGGAAACCCGCTCCTGAGCGGGCTGGCGCATCCATTCAGTGCGGCGCAATAGCCCCTGAAGGCGAGCCAGCAGAATCGGAAGTTCAAATGGCTTTGCGATGTAGTCGTCCGCGCCGGAAGCGAAGCCTTCGAGCACGTCTTCGGCTCTTCCGCGAGCCGTCAACATCAGAATCGGCACAAAGTTCTTTGCCTCGCGCAACTCCGCCGCCACTTTAAAACCATTTTTGCCCGGAAGCATGACGTCGAGCACGATGGCATCGAATTGCTCGTGCCTGGTCAGCAGCCTTTCTAGAGCGAGTTCGCCGTCGCTGGCGATTTCTGCGGAGTGTCCGTCCTCCTGCAAATTGAATTGCAGGCCAGTCGCCAGGTGAGCTTCGTCCTCAACGATCAGAACCCGGCTCACGCGACGCTCCGCGGAAGTTCTAGAATCACCGTTGATCCTTTACCTTGGCCTGCGCTCTGCGCTGAAACCCGTCCCCCATGGCGTTTTGCAATCGTACGTACCAGGAATAATCCGAGCCCAGTTCCGCGTACTTGAGGCAGCGCACGGTTGGGAACACGATAGAAGCGTTTGAAGATCGTCTTCAGTTCATTGGGAGGAATACCGACGCCACGGTCCTGCACCTTTAAAACTAGTCCATTTTGCGGCCGCTCTTCCAGGCGCACCGAAATATCCACGTGATTGCCGGAGTATTTGACCGCGTTATCCAGGATGTTTAAAACCGCGGTGCGAAGATCGCCGGGATCGCCGAGGACCTGTGATCCGGTTCCGTTCAGTGCCGAGTCATACCGTAGCGCCTCTGGCTGAAGGTGATGGCTGGTGCGAGCGTTTTCCACGCACTGCTCTACCAACTGCGCAAAATCAAGCGCGATGTGCTCTCCCTTGCGCGCCCCCGCCCTTCCAGCCTTGAGTACCTGCTCGACAGTATTCATCAGCCGTTCAGTGTCTTCGAGCATCAGCCGATAGAAGGTCTGGCGTTGCGAGTCATCCAGTTTTCTGCGCTCAAGGGTCTGCAAATGCAAGCGGATGGAGG
>QHZV01000021.1:7665-10854 GCA_003224785.1 Acidobacteriota bacterium | reverse complement strand
CACGGAGTGTTTTCGGCAAACTCTTTCAGGAACGCCGCTGCTGTACTTGCGCCGCCCCAGCGTCCGCCAGTGTTCATCAGGTCCGCAATGCTCGACTTGGTCATTTCGAGATATTCATCTGTGACGGGCAGTCTCCACATTTTCTCGCCGGACTGTTCGGCCGCCGCTTTGAACCGGTCGTAGAACTCGTCGTCATTCGCAAACACGCCGACGTTGGCATAGCCCAGCGCCACTACAACCGCGCCGGTCAAAGTGGCTGCGTCGATCAAGTGGGTGCACCCGAGTTGCCGCGCGTAGCACAATCCGTCCGCGAGCACGAGCCTTCCTTCCGCATCGGTGTTGATGATCTCAATTGTTTTTCCGGACATCGCGGTCTGAATATCGCCCGGCTTCTGCGCTTTGCCAGAAGGCATGTTCTCCGTCGCACAGACAATTCCGATCACCTTCACTTTGGGTTTCAGCAGCGCGACCGCCCGCATGGCGCCGATCATGGTCGCGCCACCGGCCATGTCGTATTTCATTTTCTCCATGCCATCGGCAGGCTTGATCGAGATGCCGCCGGTATCGAACGTAATTCCCTTGCCCACCAGCCCAAGCACAGGTTTCTCTGGAGCGCCTGCAGGTTCGTAACGCATTACAATCAGCGCCGGTGGCTCGTCCGATCCCTGCGCTACTCCCCAGAACGCGCCCATCTTCAGCTCTTTGATTTTGTCTGCGCCATACACTTCGAACTTGAGTCCCGTCTCCTTTGCCATGTCACGAGCGCGGTTCGCCAGGATCGTTGGCGTCATGCGGTTTGAAGGCTCATTCACCAGTTCGCGGGTGAAGTTCTGCGATTCGGCGACAATGCGAGCTTGATCCATCGCCTGTTGAAGCGCGGCCTGGTCTCCTGAAGCAACCACGGTCAGCGATTGAACTGTCTGGTCCTTGCGATCGCTCTTGTAAGTATCGGGATCGAAGTTGCCGACGAAAGCGCCTTCTAAAATTGCGCTGACTCCATCCGTTGCAGACACGCCTTCAGGGACGAGGAACGCGAGGCTGCGCAGACTGCGCGGCTTGAGCGCACGAACTGCGGCTCCGGCGAGCTTACGCAGATCTGTAATGGAGAAGCTCTTCGATTTGCCTCCGCCAACCAGCAGGAGACGTTTGGCTTTCAGTCCCGATGGCGCATGAAGCCACGTAGTCTCAAAATTCTTTGCAGTGATGTCCCCCGATGAGACGACTGCGCTAGCCGCTTGCAAAACGGCTTTGTCGGAGGCTGAGACGAAGACATCCGTCTTTTCTTTTTCACCACGATCGAGGACCACCGTGACCAGGCACTCGGTTTCAATTTGAGCAGGGAGAGAGAGAGAAAGTATGGTTTTCATGATGAAGACACAGTATGGAAGGCGATGAGCGAGTTGCGCAACTCCGGCAGCAAGGATTTCAGCCGATCATCAATGATTTTGTTTAGGATTCTCTGGATGCTAATTGCTGAATGCTGAGTGCTGCTTTCCCATTCCGAAACAAGTCCGCCAATTCCTCGCGCGTCGCATAACCAAAGCTGCTATATTGTCCAAATCTGACCACGGATTCGCAGCCCAATGGCCATTGATTAAAGGAGCCTCTCATGGCAGGAAAGAGCGTCAACAAAGTCATTCTGATCGGGAACTTGGGCAAAGACCCGGAAGTAAAGTTCACACCTAGCGGCACACCGGTTGCCAAGCTCACATTAGCGACCAATGAGCGCTACAAAGACAAAGACGGGCAGTGGCAGGACCGCACTGAGTGGCATAACGTTGTCCTATGGCAGCGGCTTGCGGAGATCGCCGGCGAGTACTTGAAGAAGGGCGGCAAGGTCTATATCGAAGGCCGCCTTCAGACCCGCTCCTGGGAAGATAAACAAACCAATCAAAAAAAATACATGACCGAAGTCGTGGCCAGCGACTTGGTCCTGCTTGGCGGGCGCGGTGAGGGTAGCAGCGAATCAGGCGGATATTCCCGAGGTGCCACGGCGGGCGGCAATAACTTCGACCAGCGCACGCCGGAACACGAGGCCGTGCCAGCGGCGGCCGGCTCGTCACCCATCAGCGACGAAGATATTCCGTTCTAAAAGCCTTCGTTGGTCGTTAGCCGTGAGCCGTCGGTCGTCGGCCAGATTACAAGGGCCAAACAGGATTTCACTCGTATGAAGTTCGAAGTGGCTGCGTTTTTGACTGCCATGACCTGTTGAATTCAGCTCTGTGCTGTGGGCGAACGGCGTACGACGAACGGCCAACGACTACTTTTCTGGCATCCTGTTCCGCGCGCGCTTCATCTGAAAAGTTAGACACGAGGTAGCCTCTGTCTTCTCTCGCGGCAAAAACATGCGTTCCCTGTCGCGGCGGTGTCCCACCGCTTAAAGGTCACGACTTGGCCGAACTGCACAAACAGGTCGCTGATTGGCAAGTCGTCAACGAACATCACCTCACTCGGCAGTTCAAATTTCCGGATTTCAAGCAGGCGCTCGCATTCGTCAACCGCGTGGGGGAACTGGCCGAAGAACAGGGTCATCATCCTGACATCTTGCTGGCCTGGGGCAAGGCCGAAATCACCTTATGGACCCATAAAATAGACGGCCTCACAGAGAGCGACTTCATCATGGCAGCCAAAATCGACCGTCTAATAGTCGAATAGTCCGAAATTCAGGTGTCCCCGGAGCCGCCAACTTCCTACATCTTTTGTTGTATCTGCTTCTAAGCAAAGAGCTTCGATTCCGAAGGGATTCCGACGTAAATGTGCAGGAATTTGCAGTTAAGGGATGCCGATAGTAATGCGCTGGTACTGTAACCACTCAGAAGTACCTATTAAATCAATGTCTTGACTTTACGGAATCTCCACAGTAGGATTGGCATCCTTCGTGCCAATAGGTAAGTGTTACTGAAGTACAAATTATCTGCCCCAGGGGGGGACCTTCGTCGTGCGTAAACTTAGTTTAAGGCTCTCAATCTTGGCTCTGGTTCTCGTGGCTGCACTCGCCATGGCACCCATGGCTTCTGCGAATACCATCACAACTCTGACTCAAGGTTCTTACACTGCCACCTTGAATGTTGGAACTAGCTCCGCGACCCTAACCTTGAGTGGTCCAACCACTGGCTTTTTCGTGAATGCAATTGCGTTCAATGTCGGTGGCAATACCATAACGGTTACGGGCGGTTCTGCTTCCAGCGG
>QHZV01000021.1:0-7533 GCA_003224785.1 Acidobacteriota bacterium | reverse complement strand
AGTCAACAACCAAGGAAACCTCGGCTGCGTAAAGGGCCGCGGCGGGAATTTCGTTACGAACTTCTCGCAGTCAGGCAATCCGTCCGGCACTCCTCCTACCGTTCCCGAGCCCGGTACGCTGGGTCTTCTTGGAACTGGTTTGGTAGGAATTGCCGGTCTGATCCGGCGCCGTTTCATAGCCTAACGAACGACTAGCCCCTTCCCCTTCGACGAAACCCCGGGACAAAAAGCCCGGGGTTTTGGTTTTAGGAATCTGAAGCCGTGAGCAGCGAGCAATGCGTTCAGCTCGGGCCCATCTGGCTTCCCATTGCTCCTCGCTCTTTATTGAGTGCTGAGCGCGGCGTGCTGCCCCTTACGATCTCAGCTTCTGTTTCAGGTCTGCCGCGATCTGCTGGCCGTGGAAGCGGCCATTCTCGATGAAAATCTCGTTGGTTCGGGATCCAGCGACGATCACCCCCGCCACATAAACTCCGGGGACGTTACTCTCAAGCGTAACCGGATCGCAAACCGGGCGGCACTGCTCGCTGGAAAGTTCAATGCCCATCGACCTCAGGAATTCGTAGTCGGGATGGTATCCGGTGAGCGCAAATACGAAGTCATTCTTGATTCTGATCTCGCCTTCCGGAGTCTCTAGCACAACGTGATCAGGCGCGATTTCCCGCACCGTCGAGTTGAAATACGCGGCAATCTCGCCGTTCTTAATTCGGTTTTCGATGTCCGGCAGGATCCAATACTTCACATGCGAATGCATTTTGGTGCCACGGTGCACCAGCGTAACGCGCGCACCGTGCCGCCACAGGTCCAATGCCGAGATCGCAGCCGAGTTTTTACCACCAATTATCAGAACGTCATTGTCGAAATATGGGTGCGGCTCACGATAATAGTGGAAAACCTTTAGCAGGTCCTCCCCAGGTATCCGAAGAAGATTTGCGCGATCGTAGTAGCCGGTGGCAACCACCACCTTGCGGCAGGAGTAATCGTAGACCCGTCCCAGGCGGTCACAGGTGGTGATGTGAAAATTATTATCCTCGCCAGTTACGGTTTCCACACGCTGATATTGGCGCACATCCAGCTTGTAGTGCTCTGACACTTTCCGGTAATACTCAAGCGCTTCCAGGCGGTTCGGCTTGGGATTGGCCGTGCTAAATGGAATGTCGCCAATCTCCAGCAATTCCGGCGTGGTAAAGAAAATCATGTTGGCCGGATAATGAAAAATGGAGTTCACCACGCAGCCTTTATCAACACAGATGACTTTCAGGCCTGCTTTCTGCGCCTCGATGGCACATGCCAGTCCTGTAGGGCCGGCGCCGATGATGATCACGTCCGACCGCATGTCGGGGCGGGACTCAAGCTGCGGCTTCGGCAAAGTGTCTGGAATCTGCTTGGTGGTGGGCAAGTCGGTCTTCCCCAAAAACGTCAAAGTAGAGGTGAACTGCTGCCGGGAATTTCCGATTCTAGCATGCAGCAGTAATCCGTTCGGATAGTCGGTGGCAACTGAAATGCACCGAACGCGGTGTACCATATTTCTTCATGCGGGTTCTCGACCTCGGCTGCGGCTTCGGCAGAAATATCACTGCTCCCTCGGTGAGTGCGTCGGATGAGATCGTCGGCGTTGACATAGCCCTGGATCGATTACAGTCCGCCGCGAAGAAATATCCCTCCAGAAGGTTTGTCGACGCTCGGGCTGAAAGCCTGCCGTTTCAGGATGAGGCATTTGGCTATATCGTCTGTGAGGTCGCGATGCCTTACATGAATATTCCGGTCGCACTGGCTGAAATCAACCGGGTACTCAAGCCTGGTGGCACCGTACACATCAGTCTGCACGCGTTGCGTTTCACCATGCACGAGCTGACGTTGGCGTTCCCGCGGCCGAAGGCACTCTTATTTCGCTTGTGGGTCCTCACCAATGGCCTGATTCTGCATTGCACTGGAAAAACGGCAAGGATAGCCGGCCGGTACGAGTCTTTCCAAACCCGCAGGGGAATTTCAATCGCACTCAAGCGCGCCGGCTTTGCCGAGATTGGGTTCGCCCGCCCGCGAGACAACTTCACCAAGCAGCTGGTCGTGAGCGCGCGTAAGCTCGGCGTTACTAGAAGCGACGCTCGCCAGCCTGCGCACGCCTCGACGGCGTTGCTATAATCTCCTGTTTCTGGCTCGTCAGGCTTCACTCCGAAATAAAACCATGCCTAAATCTACTCGCACAGAAAAAGATTCCCTCGGCACCAGAGAAATTGCTGGTGACCGCTATTACGGAATTCAAACCACGCGCGCGCACGAGAACTATCCAATCTCGGGAATGCGCGCGCACCCGACAGTGATTCGTGCCTTCGGCATCGTGAAAGAGGCCGCAGCCGAAGCCAATCGTGAACTCGGCCTGGTGGACACAAAAATCGCCGACGCGATTATTCAAGCAGCGAAAGAAGTGCAGCAAGGCAAGTGGAACAGCGAATTCGTAGTTGATGTGTTCCAGGCTGGCGCCGGAGTCAGCTTCCACATGAACACGAATGAGGTGATCGCGAATCGCAGCGTTGAATTCCTCGGCGGCGAGCTTGGAGATTATTCCAAAGTCCATCCCAACGATCACGTGAATTACGGCCAGAGCACCAACGATGTGTTTCCCACCGGGATGCGACTGGCAACTCTGCTGGAGCTCGAGAATCTGTATCCGGTGCTCGATTCGCTTGTTTCGGCATTGGAGAAAAAGGGTAAAGAATTTCACGAAATTTTGAAGTCGGGCCGCACCCACATGCAAGACGCCGTACCCATGCGGCTGGGTCAGGAATTCGCAGCCTATGCAGGCGCGGTGCGCCGCGCCGAAGACGCAATTCGCGCCAGTGCTGAATTGCTACGTGAATTGGGGCTGGGTGGCTCGGCTGTGGGTACCGGTATCAACACCCATCCCGATTACCGCGAGAAGGCCATCAAAAATTTGGCCCGTATTTCGGGCCAGAAACTCCTTCCCGCCAATGACATGCGCTACGCCATGCAGTCAAATTTGCCAATGGCGGCGGTTTCGTCTGCGCTACGAAATCTGGCGCTGGAAGTGATCCGCATTTCGAACGATTTGCGCCTGCTTTCCTCGGGCCCGAATACCGGCTTTGCTGAAATCAATCTGCCAGCCCTCCAGCCGGGATCTTCAATCATGCCCGGCAAGATTAATCCTGTAATCCCAGAACTCGCGGCGATGGTTTCGTTTCAAGTGATCGGCAATGATGTCGCGGTCGCCATGGCTGTGCAAGCTGGACAACTCGAATTGAACGTCATGATGCCCACCATGGCCTACAGCGTGCTGCAATCCATCACCATTCTGACCAACATGCTGCGCCAGTTCACGGACAAGTGCGTCGCCGGAATTACAGCCAACGCAAACCGCTGCAACTTCTACGTGCAGGCCACGGTATCGCTGGCAACAGCATTGAATCCGTACATCGGATACGCAAAGGCGGCAGAAGTGGCGAAGGAATCTGTAGCGACGGGAAATTCGATCATCCAGATCGTGCGCGAACGGAAACTGCTAACTGAAGAGCAGATTAAGCAGATTTTGGATCCAGCCCGAATGACCGAACCACGCCCGCCCATTAAGGACTAGCTCAACTGCCACTCATTGGAAGGCGTACAGCTTTACTGTACAATAGAGCATGGTCGAAACAACCTATACCAGCTTGCGCGAAAACCTGGCTTCCGTGATGGATCGCGTAGTGAACGACCGCGAAGTCATCATCGTGCGCCGCAAGCGGGGTCAACGCGTAGCTATGATTCCAGCGGATGAACTATCCAGCCTCTTAGAAACCGCACATCTCTTACGTTCCCCACGAAATGCGGAGCGGCTGATCAAAGCGCTGAACAGTTCGAAGCGACGCAAAGGCAAACCCGAATCGCTGGATAAGCTACGTCAGGAAATGGGTCTTGCCCACCGGCGGTGAATACGGCGCGGTACTTGAAACGCAATTCCGCGAGGACTTGCGCTTATGGGTCGAAACTGATAGGCGCGTAGCGCTGCGCATTTTCGATCTGGTGGAGGCCATCGTGCGCCAGCCGTTCGCCGGTATTGGCAAACCGGAACCCCTCAAATATATCCTGGCGGGCTGTTGGTCACGGCGTATTACGCAGGAGCATCGCCTCGTGTATCGGGTTTCGGGGAAATACGTGTACTTCCTACAAGCGAGGTATCACTACTAACATCACTCGTACCGCAACGCTTCAATAGGATCCAATCTCGCAGCTTTAATTGCCGGCAACATCCCGCTCACGATCCCCACGAAGCCCAAGATAACGGTCGACCAGACGAGAATCGCGGAATCAATCTTCAGGTGAATATCGCCTTCGCTGGCATCGTCAAGAAACGCGCTCCACAACGGCAACGCGCCCACCGACCAGGAAACGATGTAAGCCAAGCACACGCCTAGCAAGCCGCCAATAGCAGTGATCGCCAACGCCTCGGCGAGGAATTGCAACAGAATGTGCCAGCGCCGTGCCCCAAGCGCCTTCTCAATACCAATTTCCCGTGTGCGCTGCGTGACCGATACCAACATGATATTCATCAACCCGACGCCGCCTATTCCCAGCGTCAACAATCCAATAAAACCAAGTAGCACTTTAATTGCGATCGTGATGATGCCAAGTTCCTGAAATCCTTCGATGGCATCGAACACGAACACCGCGCGCTTATCCTTCGGATCGAAATTATGATGTAACGCCATTGAGTCACGCACCGCCTTCGTCACTTTGGCGTGCTCGCCTTCGTATCCCAGAACGATCGCGTCCAGATAATAAGTGTTCTTCAGGTCCGACATGGTGCTGTACGGGATATAGACCATGGCGTTCATATTGTCTTCGCCATTGGACAGCATTTTTTTGATGATCCCGATCACCTGGTAGGAAATGCCGTCAATGCGAACGCTTTCGCCAATGGCGTTCTGCCCCGAGAACAGCTTCTTCTTGACGTCGTTGCCGATCACCGCCACACGCATGTGCGCGAAATCCTGTTGATCGTCAAAACACGAACCTTCCCCAACGTCAACATGCCGGCATTGGTGATAACTGGAATATGTTCCGCGCACCATGTAAGTAGCGCTGCGCTGGGCGTACGCGATCAGGCTCTGCTTGTTCGATTCCGGCGATGACCGTCGGAGAAATGGGACTTCGGAACGAAGGTTCTCAAGGTCCCGAATTGTGAGGCGCACCTCCGTACCGGCCTTAGTGCCTCCTGCCTGCAGTTCGGTTCGTCCTGGGAAAATTGCGATAAGATTGCCGCCAAATGTTGTGAATGCGGCCATCAGCCCACGCTGGAAGCCAGTTCCATATGCCAACAGGAGCACGACCGTGGCAATGCCCCACGCCATTCCAAGCATGGTCAGCATGCTGCGGCGACGGTTGTACCGCATCGCTCCATAAGCCTGTTTGCCGATGTCGTTCAACATGTCTTTATTCTTGTCGCAGCGCCTCAACTGGCTCGAGCAGTGCTGCTTTGCGCGCGGGATAAAGTCCGGCTGCGACTCCGGCAACGGCCAAACACAAAATTGCTGTCACTGCCGATGACGGCACAATGCGAGGCGTGTCAAAACCATCGGGCGCCGGCAATTGAGCCAGCAACACGACCAACGTCGTGACTGCACCCAGGCCCAAGCCGCCGCTGAGGAGGGTGAGAAACGCACCTTCGATAAAAAATTGGGTGAGAATGCTGCGGTAAGTTGCGCCCAACGCTTTACGCAATCCAATTTCCTTCGTGCGTTCGGTCACCGAAACCAGCATGATGTTGATGATCCCAATGGCCCCTAATCCGAGGGTCACAACTCCTACCACGCCAAGGAACCAATCCATAGCGTCAAAGATCTTTGCCACTTTTCTGGAGTTATCAACCGTGTCCCAGTCTTCGAAAGCGTCTTCCAGCTTAGGATCGAACCCATGCCGCGCCGCGATAATTCGATGAACTTCCGCCTTGGCTGCTTCATGTTCGTCCCGCGTCAGCGGTTGGTAATTGATAAAAGAAAGCGCGTCTTCCTGACTATTTCCCTTCAGGCGAAACAGCGTTCGCATGGTTGCAATGGGGATAAAGATCCTCGCGTTCGTTCCGTTGTTCGCCTCGCGTCCTACCTTTTCTATGACTCCAATTATGCTGAAATCCATTCCGTTCAACAGAATGGTTGAGCCGACCGCCGGCCGTCCGGGGAACATGTTCTTCAGCATCTCCCATCCCACGACTGCTACGCGACGGTGCTTCTGGTTATCTTCTTCATTGAACCAGCGGCCCGTCCCAACTGGGACCGTCCGGATCTGGTTGTAAGTAGGAGCCACGCCGAATACCTGGCCGCTGGTGGAACCGTAGTCGCTCACCGCGCGGATATCTTCGCGGTTCAACACTGGCGAGACGTTGCGCAGATGCTCGGCTCCGTCGCGAACCGCAAGGTAGTCGCCATACGTGAAGTTCCATGTTCTGCCAGATCGCTGGCTACCTTCCACGGCGGGAATGCGGCCCGGAAAAATAAATAGAATGTCGGAGCCAAGTTCTTTCAGGTTCTTTTCCTGACCACTGCGAAAACCCTCACCGAGGCCGACCAGGAGGAGCAACGAGCCCACCCCTTAGGCGATCCCGAACATGGTTAGAAATGAACGCAGCTTATGCGCCCACAAGGTGGCAAGCGACTGGCAAACGATATCGAGGAAAAGCTGCATTTGCATGGCAAACTCCCCCTGCCGCCGGGGAGACAACAGGGGGCTGATTCCGGTGGAGAGGTCTCGAATTCCCTTCCGGCATCAACCTGTATTACGTTTTCTGAGTGCGTTCGGTTCCCGGGGAAGCAGGAACTCTCTCATGGTTACAGCATAGCCGCTTCACAGCTCAAAGGCGCCTTAATCCGCCGGTCCGGCCATGTTTTGTGGGTACTCGTACACTCCGCGTCCGCTTTTCTTCCCCAACCGCCCGCCTTTGACGTACTGGACCAGAAGCGGCGCAGGACGATACTTCTCGCCCAGCGTTTTATGCAGGTATTCCAGAATGTGCAGGCGCGTATCCAGGCCAACCAAATCCACCAGTTCAAACGGCCCCATGGGGTGATTTAGTCCGAGCTTGAGCGCCTTATCAATGTCAGCCGCCGACGCAATCCCCTCTTGCAGCATGTAGAAGGCTTCATTGCCGATCATTGCATTGATGCGGCTGGTGATAAATCCCGGAGATTCCTTTATAACCACCGGCTCCTTCCCCATCTTCCGCGCAACTGCAACAGCAGCTGCGATCGTATCGTCATCAGTTTCGAGCGCCCGCACGATTTCCAGCAGCTTCATCTTGTGAACGGGATTGAAGAAATGCATACCCAGGCACTTCCTGGGGCGATATGTCACGCTGGCAATTTCGGTGACGCTCAGCGAAGAAGTATTTGAAGCGAGAATGGTTCCGGGACGGCAGATTTTGTCGAGCAGCGTGAAGATCTCGATCTTCGATTCCATCTCTTCCGGGACGGCTTCGATCACGAGATCGGCTTCGCGCGCTGCCTCTTCTACGCTGCCTGCATACTCCAATCTTCCAAGAGCAGCATG
>QHZV01000400.1 GCA_003224785.1 Acidobacteriota bacterium | reverse complement strand
GTGCATCACCGTGCGCGGCGAGTGTGACCAGAGCGATCGGTGCACCATCCGCGAGCCACTGCGTCGCGTGAATGACAGCATCGAACACGTTTTGCGAAGCATCAGTATTTCGGAGATGCGGGATCACGAGGACGTTCATCCTGCGGAAGATTTGGTGAGAATCAGCAGCGAGCGGTGAGCAATGAGCTGTGAGTGATCCTGATTGGGTTGCTTAAAGCTCGTCGCTCAACGCTCGAGATTACGGAGAGGCAATTATGGCAACGGAAGTGACGACTTTGGTCGAAGAAACCTCGGCAGTGAAGCCGAACGGCGGCGTTACGCTGCCGATTTACATGGACAACCACGCCACCACTCCGGTGGATCCGCGCGTGCTCGAAGAAATGCTGCCTTATTTCACTGGCAAATTCGGCAACGCCGCCAGCCGCAACCATTCATTTGGATGGGCCGGCGAAGAGGCGGTTGAAACTGCGCGCGAGCGGATTGCCAAACTGATCGGCGCCACCACGAAAGAGATTGTCTTCACCTCGGGCGCCACCGAAAGCGACAATCTCGCGATCAAAGGTGTTGCCGAAATGTATCGCGAGAAGGGCAATCACATCATCACGGCCGTCACCGAGCACAAAGCTGTGCTCGACACCTGCAAGCGCCTCGAAAAGTACGGCTATCGCGTGACCTATTTGCCGGTGCAAAAAGATGGTTTGGTTGACCTCGACGATCTGAAGCGCGCGATCGATGACAAGACAATCCTGGTCACCATCATGGCTGCGAACAATGAGATTGGTGTGCTGCAGCCGATTGCGGAAATTGGAAAACTTTGTCACGAAAAAGGCGTCATCTTCCACACGGATGCCACGCAGGCGGTCGGCAAAGTTCCAATCGACGTAGCCAAACAAAATCTTGATCTGGTCTCGATTTCTGCGCACAAAATGTATGGCCCCAAGGGTGTTGGCGCGTTGTATGTGCGGCGCAAGAGCCCGCGTGTGCAGCTTTCGCCAATTATTGATGGCGGCGGCCACGAGCGAGGAATGCGCTCGGGAACATTGAACGTTGCCGCAGGAATCCCATCGGCTTGCCGGGTTGCGCGATAGGCTTCGCGACAAAATCATGAGCGGCCTTGATGAGGTTTACATCAACGGCACAATGGAGCACCGCCTTCCACAGAACCTCAACATCAGCTTCGCCTATGTTGAAGGCGAATCGTTGCTCATGGGCATCAATGACATCGCGGTTTCGAGCGGTTCGGCATGCACCTCGGCAACGCTTGAGCCATCTTATGTATTGAAGGCGCTCGGCACCGGAGACGATCTGGCGCACAGCTCAATTCGTTTCGGACTAGGACGCTTCAACACCGATGCTGAAGTGGACTACGTTGCCGACCGCGTAATCGAAACTGTGAGCAGGCTGCGTGAGCTCTCGCCACTATACGAGATGGCGAAAGAAGGAATTGATCTGAAATCGGTGAAGTGGGCAGCAGAATAAGTTTCGTTAGGTTTCGACGAACAACAAGTTTTTAAGGAGAGCGAAATGTCCTATAGCAATAAAGTAATTGATCATTACAACAATCCCCGCAACGTCGGCTCCATGGACAAAACCAGTGCCGAGGTAGGCACAGGACTGGTCGGCGCGCCGGAATGCGGCGATGTGATGAAGCTGCAGATCAAAGTCAATCCTGCGACTAACGTCATTGAGGACGCAAAGTTCAAGACGTTCGGCTGCGGATCGGCCATCGCGTCGTCTTCGCTCGCCACCGAGTGGGTTAAGGGCAAGACCATTGACGAGGCTCTGGCGATCAAGAACACCGAGATCGTAAAGGAGCTTTCGCTTCCTCCGGTCAAGATCCATTGCTCGGTCCTGGCGGAAGATGCGATCCGCGCCGCAATCGGTGACTGGAAAAAGAAGCAGTCTGCTTCGACGCCGGTGCCAGTAGAAGCAAAGGCATAAGCCGCAGAGGCGTAGCAAGCTGCGCCTCTGCGTATCTGTGTTCGGTTCGAAACGATGACGACTATTACGGCAGAACCCACGAAGACCGCGCCCGCAAAGGGCATTCAGGTCACTGAGAAAGCGATCGCTAAGATCCGCTTGGCGATCGAGCAGGAAGGCGTGTCACCTGAGCAAGGCGGCCTGCGCGTGGGTGTTCAGGGCGGCGGATGCTCGGGCCTGAGCTACAACATTCGGTTCGACTCGCAGCCGCGCGAACGTGACCGCATTTTTCAGTTCGGGGACGTCCGACTTTTCGTGGACCCGAAATCGTTCATCTATCTGCACGGAATGACCCTCGATTATCAGGAAACACTGATGCAGCAGGGATTCGTTTTTGTGAATCCGAACGCGAGTAAGTCCTGCGGGTGCGGAACGTCTTTTTCGGGCTAAGTGCGTCTGTGTGGCTCGGACATTCCTGTCCGAGCAGGCTTGCCCCCAGAGTTCATTCTAAAGCAGCAGCAGTCTGTGGACTTGATTTATGGCGACAGAAACCAATCCGCTAACGATCGCAGCATCACACGCTTGCTGGTCTTGCGGCGACATGCGTGCCGCCCAGTTTTGTACTTCTTGCGGCAAGGTACAGCCGCCAGCTCCGGTTGATTACTTCTCTTTTTTCGGTTTGCCGCGCAAATTGAATCTTGATAACGCGACACTGGAACGCGGGTTTTACGCGATGAGCCGCAAGCTTCACCCCGACCTCTATGCTCGCCGGGATTCGCGTGAGCAAAATTGGAGCTTAGAGCAAAGCTCACGTTTGAACGATGCTTATCGCACTCTCAAAGATCCAATCCGCCGCACTGAATATTTGCTGAAGCTCGAGGGCGTAGAACTCGAAGGGCAGTCGAAAGCGGGAACTGAAGAAGCGCGCAAGACTGGAGAGAAGAAACAGATCGTCCCCGCAGACCTGCTGGAAGGAGTCTTCGAACTGAACATGCAACTGGAGGAACTTCGCGCCAATAAGAAGATGGGCGAAGAGGACCCGTCGCTGATTCAGGAATTGCAGCAGCACAAACAGCAGCTTGAGGAAAAGTTCAATGAATTGTTCGAGGAACTG
>QHZV01000399.1 GCA_003224785.1 Acidobacteriota bacterium | reverse complement strand
ACGTCGAGTGCCCTTCCCAATCCCTCATCAACTCTGTCGACGCCTTTGGTCAACGCCGCAATTTGCGAGACAATAGAAACACACTATGGGAGGTGTGACCATGCGTCGGTGCTTCCCCGTCCTTCTTGTTTTCTTTTTCGCTGCAACCGCCACAGCCGACGTCCTGAAGATCGTGGTGGACGACACCATCCAGGCTGCGACCGCTGAACGCATTGAGCGCGCGCTCGACCACGCCGCTGCAATCAAAGCAGACGCTGTTCTGATCGAACTGAGCACGCCCGGCGGTGTGATGACCTCGATGCGAGAGATCATGCAGAAGATCGTCGAGTCGCCGGTGCCAGTGATTATCTATGTCACTCCCAGCGGCAGCCGCGCCGCCTCTGCAGGATTCTTTATTCTCGAAAGCGCCGATGTTGCCGCCATGGCGCCCGGTACAAACACGGGGGCCGCGCATCCCGTGGGTCCTTTTGGTGGAGATATTCAAGGCGCGATGGGCGAGAAGGTGATGAACGACGCCGCTGCCCTGATGCGTTCATTCGTTTCAAAACGCGGCCGCAATGTGGAGATTGCAGAAAGCACGGTCCGGCAATCGAAGTCATTTACCGAAAACGAAGCCCTCTCGCAAAACCTGATTAATTACGTCGCAAGAGACGAGCAGGATCTATTTCGACAAATAGCAACCAAACCCATTAAGCGCTTCAACGGAGATTCGATGACGTTGAATCTGATGGGCAAGGCTGAGCAACTCCTGGAGCCTACCTTGAAGGAGCAAGTGCTCGGTTTCCTCATGGATCCTGATATTGCGTTTGTGTTGCTCGCGATTGGCGCGCTTGCTCTCTATACCGAATTCAATCATCCCGGAGCGGTATGGCCGGGAACGGTCGGCATCGTCTTTATTGTTCTTGCGGTGTTTGCGTTGCATCTTCTGCCGATTCGGTTTGCCGCGGTCGGACTGATTTTCGTTTCGTTCGCGTTGTTCGCGCTGGATGCCAAATTCGCAACCCATGGCGCGCTTGCGGTTGGTGGCATTGCAACATTGGTAATTGGCGCTCTACTGCTCGTGGATTCACCGATACCCGAAATGAGGGTGAAGCTTGCGACCGCGCTGGCGGTGAGTATTCCACTGGGAGCAATCACAGTTTTCCTGATGACCATTGCACTGCGGGCTCGTAGGAGCAAGGCAGTGACGGGTATTGAAGGTTTGATTGGGCAAGTGGCAGTTGCGCAAACCGAGTTGGCGCCCGCCGGGCAAGTGTTCGTTCATGGAGAAATTTGGAATGCAGTGTCTTCGTCCAATGTGCCCGTCGGCGAGAGAGTTCGCGTGCGAAAAGTCGACGGGTTGGAGCTGACTGTGGAACCCGCCGAAAAGAGCTCTTAACCGCAGAGATCACCGAGAATACGCAGAGCACGCAGAGAAAAGATCGATTCGAGCCTCGCGACTTCGTTCTGGCGGCGATCACTTGCAGTACAATCAGTGGCTCGATATCCCGCGGGAGGAAAATATGGAAGGCGTTGTGGTCCTCCTATATGCCCTGAGCTCGATAAAGATTCTCGCGGAGTATGAACGAGGTGTAATTTTCCGGTTTGGTCATCTTCTCGCGCAGGCAAAGGGTCCTGGGATCATTCTCGTGCTCGCACCTATGGATCGGATGGTGCGCATATCGCTGCGGCAGGAGGCCCTGGAGGTCCCGCCGCAAGACATCATCACCCGCGACAACGTTACCTTGAAGGTGAATGCAATCATCTTTCTGCGCGTAGTTGAGCCCACACGCGCTGTGGTTGAGGTTTCCAATTACGTTTATCAGACGTCGCAATTTGCCCAGACCACATTACGCTCTGTGCTTGGCGAGCTTGATCTGGACGAACTGCTGGCACATCGCGACAAAATCAACAGCCGCCTGCAGACGATCCTCGACCAGCACACCGCGCCCTGGGGCGTGAAGGTCGCCGCCGTGGAGGTCAAGCAAGTTGACTTGCCGGAAACGATGCAGCGCGCCATGGCCAAGCAGGCAGAGGCCGAACGAGAAAAGCGCTCGAAGATTATTCACGCCGAAGGTGAATTCGCGGCTGCCCAGCGACTCATTGATGCAGCACACCTTTTGGCATCAGAGCCGGTCAGCATCCAGCTTCGCTATTTGCAGACTTTGACCGAAATCGGGGTGGAGAAAAACACGACTGTCATTTTCCCGGTGCCCATGGATTTCTTCTCAGGACTCCAAAAGATACTAGCCAAGGACGCACCCCCAGCCGCAAAATAAATCGAGGAATCTCCTTGCATGCAGGGTTGAAGTAAACAGGCACCGAGGAGACCTGCGCCTACATGACTCCTGTAGATTCAATGCGAGTGGACGAAGCCAATGATACTGAAATAACTCTTGGAACCGGCAAGATGCTGGCGATCTTCTTCGGCCTGGTGATCCTGTGTGCGGTGTTCTTCGGCATGGGATTTTCCATGGGGCGCAATTCGGTAAGGTCCGCGCCGGAACTGCTACCCTCCCCCAGCCCGTCTGGGAATACGCGACCCTCGGCGAGCGCGAATAAACCGGCTGACCAGGCATCAGCAAGCTCCGAATCGAAGTCCGCGCAACAGACCCCCGATACTTCCGCAGCCGCCAGTTCCCCCCGGCACTGGCTATTCGGTGCAGGTGGCAGCTGTGAGCAAGCAGGAGGACGCGGAGGCGCTCGTGGAATCGCTTAAAGGGCGACAATATTCGGCATTCATTGTGAATCCGTCGCCTGACAAGCTGTTTCACGTGCAAGTAGGACCGTTTGCCGATATCAAAGACGCGGAAAGCGCACGCGCAAAACTGGTCAGTGACGGGTATAACCCGATCCTGAAGAAATAAGTGAGAAGCAGGAAGGCAGAATTTAGAAGTGAAATCCTTGTTCATTCAACATTTTTACTTCTGCATTTTTGCTTCTGCATTCTGACGTATTACTTCTGCCTTGCCATCACTTCTGACTTCTCCGAAACTTCCCTATCCCCAACCTGATCTCAACCGTATTGACTCCTGGATTCAACCGCTCCAAACCAGCATTTGAAATGTGAAGATAGCGGCCTTCGATCGTCCAGGCGTATTTCTGCCCGAGAAAATGTGTGCCGAACGCGGCTGCGGTCGTGAAATTCACGTTGGAGGTTCCCGGCGGAACGCTATGCGTGGTGAACAGGGTCCCTCCGCTTAATTCGAGGTAAGGAACCAGCGTGCCACGGGTGGCGAAGTTCCACTTCAAGTTCAACGGATTCAATCCAGCCCCATACGCGGTGTTTGCAGGTTGGAAGATCAAATAACCAGGAACCGCCTCGATTGCGTATTCAAAGCGTCCGACGAGAAAACCGGGCCCGTGCGGCTCGGTAAGGACCCATCCGTAGCGCAGGCCGGCATTCCAGATACCCGTATTGCCCCGCCCACCGGAAACGGAATGTCCGCCGGCAGTCCAGACTTGGACCTCGGTCGCGCCATCTTCGGGACGCACCTGCGCGCTTGCCAGACTGCCGAAAAGGAGCAAAAAGCAGGCGAGTCTCACAGGCCCAGCCCTCCATCGACGGTGATGACTTGTCCGGTAATGAACGATGGAGCGGTTGCGAAGAATTTGATTGCCGCCGCCACATCTGCAGCCGTGCCGTTACGCCGCATCGGCGTTTGCTTTGCCATTCGCTTCATGAACCCTGCTGCAGAGACTCCTCCGAGATCGATCATTCCTGGAGCGACGCAGTTCACCGCGATTTCCGGAGCCAGCGCTTTCGCCATGACTCTTGTCAGCATGTGCAGTGCGGCCTTCGAAGAACAGTAGTGAGCATGAGTGAGCCACGGCCGCAACCCGCCGAGCGATCCCAGGTTTATGATGCGACCTTCGCGTTTGCGCAAATCCGGCAATGCTTCCTTCGACACTAGAAAGGGTCCGCGAACGGTCGTGGCAAAGATACTATCCCACTGCTCGATGGAGACCTGGTCAAAAGCGACGGTTTCGTATCGCCCCGCATTGTTAATCAGAATATCGAGCTGGTTGAATTCGCGCACCACCGCAGCAATGGCGGAGCGAACACTCTTGATATCTGTAACGTCGCATGGTATGGCCAACGCCTGCGCGCCGGTGCGCTCTATCTCTCTCGCGGTCTTCTTGGCTTCTTTCGCCGACTCCAAAAACGTTATTGTTACGTCGGCACCCGCCTCCGCCAGGGCGAGAGCAGCCGCCCTGCCCAGGCGTTTTGCTCCCCCGGTCACCAACGCTACCTTTCCCACGAGAGGCTGTGGCGCATTTCTTGCCATGAACCTGGATTGTACCTTCTGAAGCCCGGGCTGGCGCCGGCCCAGCCGCCGAGTTACGGCAAGATATGGCGCACCATGGCGTGAAGTTGTGCTGGAAGAACACGAGGAACTTTGCTACACTCCCGCCCATGTCGCTCCTCCGCGAAGTGATCGTGTACTCCCGCAAGGGATGTCATCTTTGCGAAATCGTGAAGGAAAAGCTGATCAAACTGGAGCGCCGAGGCGGCTTTCGCTGGCGCGAAGTTGATGTCGAGACCGATGACAGTCGAATTCCTGAAGAAATTGGCAAGCTAGCTTTTGAGGACGAGCCTCAAGTTGTCAACGCTGGTTTAATCAGAAAAGCAAAGCACCCCTGGACCAACAAAACCGCATCGAGTCCGCAGATTTCGGCATCCAAATCTAAGTAGTGCTTTAGCGGTGACTCTCGTCCCAAAATGCTCTAAGTTTCTGTTTTTGCAAGTGTTATACTGCAGTGAATCAGCTTGCCTGGGAATCCTTTGCCTGGGCTGAAGGAAAAACCACGATGGTCCGTAGTTCGCAGCGAGCTTCCCTGTTTATTGTCCTCTTTCTGGCAGCCTGCGGTTTTCTGGGAGTGGTATTTGCCCAGAAAAATCCGGCCACGGCCCACGACAGCGACTCCGATGTCAGCCAAAGCCTGCACCAATTCACTCAGGTTTATGACATCGTCGAGCAAAACTATGCCGAGCCGGTAAATCCCGACAAAGCGATTTACAACGGCGCGATTCCCGGCATGCTGCATGTCCTGGATCCGCACTCGAATTTTTTCGATCCAAAATCGTATTCGCTGCTACGGGAAGATCAGCGTGGAAAGTACTACGGCGTCGGCATGACGGTTGGCCCGCGCAATAACAAGGTCATCGTGATCGCGCCATTCGTGGGAACGCCTGCGTATCGCGCAGGAATTCATCCCGGCGATGTCATCATTGCAGTGGATGGCAAGCCGACCGACAACATGAATACCGGCGATGTTGCTGACCTCCTAAAAGGACCCAAGGGTACGACCGTCCACATCACCGTCCTCCGTGAAGGCAACGACAAGCCGCTGGAATTCACGGTTGTGCGCGACGAGATTCCGCGCTACAGCGTGGATTTGCACTTTCTGATTCATCCGGGAATTGGTTACATGCACGTCTCCGGGTTCAACGAGACCACCGAAAAAGAAGTGCAGGACGCGCTCGATAGCTTCTATCAAGCCGGCGATCTGAAGGGATTGATTCTCGATCTGCGCCAGAATCCGGGTGGATTGCTGAACGAAGGCGTGGGAGTTGCCGACAAGTTTCTGCGCAAAAACCAGCTAATTGTTTCTCACCATGGACGCTCGTCACCCGAACGTCGCTACACCGCGACGCACGGCAACGGCGGAAAAGAATATCCGTTGGTGGTGTTGGTAAATCGAGGGACCGCATCGGCGGCTGAAATCGTTGCTGGAGCGATTCAGGACCACGATCGCGGGCTCGTCGTTGGAGAAACCACGTTCGGAAAAGGTCTGGTGCAGACGGTCTATCCGCTTTCAAACGATACCGGCCTCGCATTGACCACCGCTAAGTACTACACCCCGAGCGGCCGGCTCATTCAGCGCGACTACAGCAACGTCTCGCTGTATGACTATTATTTCGATCGCGATGGAATTGGCGACACCACGAACAAGGAAGTAAAGCTTACCGACAGCGGCCGGACAGTCTATGGTGGTGGAGGAATCAGTCCTGACGTGAAGGTTGATCCCATTAAGAGCAACCATTTTCAAGACAGCCTGCTACAGCATTATGCGTTCTTCAACTTCGCGAAGCACTACGTGAACGGACATCACGTTACGAAGAACTTCGAAGTGGACGAGAGCGTGATGCAAGAGTTCCGCAAGTCGCTCGACGCTGACAAGACGCCTTACACTGAAGCCGATTTGGTGCAGAACAACGAGTGGATCCGTACGAATATCAAGAGCGAACTGTTCGTGGATGCGTTCGGACAGGAAGAAGGTCTCAAGATAAGAGCTGAGAGCGATCCTGAGGTTGTTAAGGCGCTTGATCTTCTTCCGCAAGCGCGCCAACTGGCAGACAACGCTAAAAAGGTCATCGCTGAACGAAACAGCGCGAGTTTGCCGAGGCAGTAAGAAGCATTCAGCATTCAGCATTCAGCCCAGGCAAAATCTTTGCCTGGGCTTTTTGC
>QHZV01000398.1 GCA_003224785.1 Acidobacteriota bacterium | reverse complement strand
GATGACTCTGGTTTCGATCGTTCAAACCGTTTCGGGAAATGTTCCCGGTGTGATGAAAGTGAAATGTTTGGTAGATGGCAAAGAACGGGACACGCTCGCGGGACACGTTGATCTTTCCAGGATTTACGGGACTGCCGAAGTATCCGATCTTGCCAATCAGATGTCGGCGCAATAGCTGATCTTGAGAGTGGCCCTGCTAGAATCAGCCCTGATGTTCTATCGCTCCGACAATCGCACGCCGGACCAGATGCGTCCGGTCAACATTATTCCGAACTACATTTCAACCGCCGAAGGCTCTGCTCTCATTGAGGTTGGCAATACGCGCGTGATTTGCACGGCCTCAGTCGAAGAAACTGTCCCGGCATTTCTTCGCAATTCCGACAAAGGATGGATCACCGCCGAGTACGGCATGCTTCCGCGTTCCACGTTGACCCGCTCTCCCCGGGAATCGGCCCGCGGCAGAGTTGGGGGACGGACGCATGAAATCCAAAGGCTGATTGGCCGATCGCTCCGTGCCGTCACCGACTTGCAAAAGCTAGGCGAGCGATCAATCTTCCTCGATTGCGACGTGATTCAAGCGGATGGCGGTACGCGGACAGCTTCCATCACCGGTGCATTCGTAGCACTCGGTCTTGCGTTCGAAAAACTAGTTGAGGCAGGCACTCTTACCGCAGCCCCGCTGAAAGACTTCGTTGCCGCCGTCAGTGCCGGAATCGTGGATGGCGAGCCTTTGCTCGACCTTTGCTACGAAGAGGACAGCCGCGCCGACGTAGATATGAATTTCGTCATGACGGCCGGCAACAAATTTGTGGAAGTGCAGGCCACTGCCGAGCACCAGGTCTTCGACGATGCCCAACTGAAGAACATGATCACCCTGGCCCGCCAGGGGCTGCAATCATTGATTACGAAGCAGCAGTCGGTGCTGAAGAGTTTAGTGCTGCTGCAGTGAGGAATCCGGCTTTTTGAAAGCCGGGGTAGCCGGAATGAGTCCAGTTGCCGGGGCATTGACCTCAGCATTTCTGTTCTGTTTTCGTAACAAATAAAAATATTTGCGGGGACTTGAGAAAGACTGTGCAACCATCGTCCCACTTGCAGACCGGCCGGACGTGGACAAAACGTAAGCGTTGACCCCCTCGAGACGCAGGTTTGAAAGACCACGTCCGGCAGTCAGACTGCCAAACCCTCTCTCAGTCAGCAGCTTCAATCAGGACTCGTTCGCTGTTACTGAGTCTTCCTCGCATCGCTACCTTGCACGATTCCACGCGGCTGTTAAAATCGTGTTGTCCTGGGCGGGAGTAGTTCAGCGGTAGAACGCCAGCTTCCCAAGCTGGATGTCGCCGGTTCGATCCCGGTCTCCCGCTCCAATATCCCTTGGTTACTTCATCCCTTTAATCGGATTGGTGACTTCGCCAGAATTCTTGGCATTGCCTTTCTATGAACTCTTTGGGACGAGAATCAATGTTAACCAGATCCTGACCATCGTGGACACAAACCACGGTACCCGTGGCGAAAAAAGCGATCAGCTTTACACGCACTTTTCGCTGCTCAAGACGCTCGAAGGCGCGTTCCAACTGCCGTGCCTGAATCACGCTTGCGACGAAAACGTGAAAACGATGTCCGATTTGTTTTGGATCATCAAAGAATACGAACGCCCACCTCTGACTTCAGGGTGGGCATTTTTGTAAAAGGGCGGCTCTGCTGCCTTTATTTGCGGGGATTGCCGACGATTATCTTTGGCTGGCTTCTCCGGCCAGCACTTTGCGAGTGAACTCTGCCGACTTATTGCGCGGCACGGACAATGACTTCCACCCGCTGGCCTTGAAGTGTTTCGCCAGGAAAACGATTTGTCCGCAGTGATAAGAGTAATGCGCGATCTGGCGGCTGATAGCTTGCATCACCGAATGCGGCTCGCCCCTGATTGTGACCTTGCGCGTTAAATCGGATTCCGAAAGTGGTTCGAGTGCGTTGAACACGAGCGTCCACCCATCATTCCACAAATTCATGAGGTCTTCGCGAGTTGTGGGAGGCGCGACGAATTCATTGTCGCGATTGCGGTCTGGCTTCTCGCCATCGCTTGTAAGGAAATCAGTCCACCGTGAACGCATGTTTCCGGTCATGTGCTTCACGATGATGGCAATAGAATTCATTTCTTCATCGAGCGCCTCAAACAGCTGCTCGTCGGAAACTTGTTCCATTGCGCCTTCTGCCAATTTCTTGGTATGGCGAAAAAGCGAAAGTGAATCTTCTATGTACGATGTGCTGAATTGGTGTGCCATGATCAAACCTTAAACTGCTCGTCAATTTCGATCTGATATCCGGCGGAAAGGCGGTTGGTCTCATTCGCCATCCCAACCACCGCCATCAGTTCGCGAAACTGATCGTCAGTCATTCCTTTCTTTTTAGCCGATGCGGTGTGCGAAGCGATGCAGTATCCACATTGATTCGTGACACTCACTGCGAGGTAAAGAAGTTCCTTAGTCAAAACGTCGAGTGCGCCGGGAGCCATGATCTGCTTGATGTCTTCCCATGTGCGCCTCAGTGTCGCCGGATCGTTCGCCAAAGCCTTCCAGAAATTGTTGATCCAATCCGTTTTGCGCGTGTCCATGATGTCGTCATAGACAGCACGTACTTCGGGCGAGGCGTCTGCGTATTCGATCAAACCAAGCGTTGCCATTTTAAGGTTCGGGAGCAGACATTTGATCAAGAGTAGCGTTTGATCAATGCTCTCTACCTTTCTCTGTGGTTAAGATTTTCTCGTCCACCAGCTCGCCTAGTTTGCGCCAATGGAACCAGCTCATGTGAGGCAGGGGACGTTCAACACCTCGCCGCATCGCGATCAACTCGGCGGTGATTGAAACCGCGATTTCTTCGGGCGTGATGGCGCCGATATCCAGGCCAACCGGAGCGTGAACCCGCTCAAATAATTTTTCGGCGATTCCCTCTTTCAGCAGTTCGCGGAAAATTGTGATCGTCTTGCGCTTCGATCCAATCATGCCCACATAACGCGCGCGAGTTTGCACCGCCCAGCGCAGCACCCGCATGTCGTCGCGATGCCCTCGGGTGACGATCACGATGTAGGACGTTTCGTTCGGCGAAAGTCGCGCCATGGCTTGATCGAAATCTTGCGCAATCACTTCTTTTGCCTCAGGAAAGCGCTCACGATTGGCATAGCTCGCGCGATCATCAATCACATTGACATCAAAGCCGGCGACCTTGGCGCTGTTGTAAAGGCTGTGGGCAACATGTCCTGCACCGAATATATAAAGTGTCGCTGCAGGTAGCACCGGCTCAACAAAAATATCGAGAGTCCCGCCGCAAACCAGGCCAGTAGTTCTCCATGACTTCGCGCGCGGCCTGCCAGACTTCCGCCTCCACACAGCCCCCACCGATTGTGCCCACGATGGAACCATCGTCGCGGACCAGCATCTTGGCTGTCTCAAAGGAAGGCACTGACCCGCGCACATTGACAATCGTGGCGATCGCTCCCCGGCGACCCTGCTGCCGCAGCGCAACGATCTCTTCGTAAATGTCCACGGAATGATTATTTGGCGGGGGAAAGCGGAAGTCAAACTGGAAAGCAAAAGCCCGGATCATCACTCCAGGGCTTATGGCGTAAACCGGTGGATGTTTCGAACACGGCCTACCAGGCAATCACATCAGTTGTCCAATTCGAAGGCTTGTCCCTCGAGTAAAATATGCAAACTGTGACTCCTGCCGGTTACATGGCGAAACGTGTAGAGAAGCCGAAGGGCTTCAACGTAACTCAGGTTACGGACGTGTATTCGGTGAGTAGTCACGTCAACGACAACTTTGCTGATTATGTCAACTTCTGGAAGCATAACGGCTATTGGCTTTTCGATTCAGCAGAAATCATTCGTTCAGTCGCTGACGACAACTCGATCAGCCTCGATGGGACATCATTGTTTTATTACGAAGTTCACGAACAGGAGTTTGACGGTGAACAATGGCTTGCGTTTGATCCAGAAGTCTCGTTCACAACGAATGTCATCGAGCCTAATGTGAAGGTCCTCGGGGGATTTGATGTCGTTACGTTTTCGGCGGGTACTTCTCCGGAATGTTCCCCGCTCTCGTGCAACTATATGGCCAATGAGCTTCGTACCAACACTCACTGTTTGTTTGATTCCTTCGAGGAAACATTGACGAGCGTGAGCAATAAGCTATTCAACAACTCTGAACCGGGGCCCTATCGAATATTTGCGGTGTATTCCACTCCTTGGCCGTCCTCATAACTTATGACTTTCTCAACAGGAATCCTTCCATGAAAGCCGTTCGCATTCACGAAACTGGCGGGCCAGAGGTGCTTCGCTACGAAGATATTCCCGAGCCTCAACTCCGAAAAGATCAGGTCTTGGTGCGGGTAAAGGCGTGCGCCATGAACCATCTGGATCTTTGGATTCGCAAAGGAATTCCTAAAGTGAAGCTGCCGCACATTCTCGGCAGCGATGTCGCAGGAGAAATCGCCGAGATTGGCGAGTACGCTTCCGGTTTCAAGGCCGGCCAACGGGTGCTGCTTGCTCCCATGCATTTTTGCAATCATTGCGAGAAGTGCACCGCCGGCTTGCAAAACCAATGCCGCGAATTTACCGTACTTGGAAATGCGGTGGATGGCGGCAATTGCGAGCTGATCGCGGTTCCTGCAGTGAACATTGTTCCCATTCCAGACTCGCTGGGTTTTAACGAAGCCGCCAGCGTCCCGCTGGTGTTCACCACGGGATGGCACATGCTCGTGGGCCGCGCTGGCATTAAGCCTGGGCAGACGGTCCTCGTGCTGGGCGCCAACTCCGGCGTTGGCATCGCCGGAATTCAAATTGCCAAATTGTTTCATTGCCGGGTGATTGCGACTGCCGGCGACGATCGCAAAGCTGAGCGCGCACGCGAACTTGGCGCAGACTACGTGATCGATCATTATCAGCAGAAGATTTCCGAAGAGGTGCGCAAGATCACCAACAAAGAAGGCGTGGACATCGTGATGGAGCACGTTGGCGCGGCCACTTGGGACGAAAGTGTGCGCTCACTGAAGCCCGGCGGTACGCTGGTCACTTGTGGCGCA
>QHZV01000337.1 GCA_003224785.1 Acidobacteriota bacterium | reverse complement strand
CGGTAACGCATTTCCCGGAGGTTGTACCGCGATGGCAGCCAATCAAGTAGTGCTCTATTTTGATCGTCAGGAAGATGCCGTGCAGTTCACCTTGGCTGCCAGCTCGATCATTGCCGATGGGGCGGCCTTGCGCGACACCGCACTGAAAGTCGCCAAAGAGGTCTGCAAGGCTTCGCGTATCACTACTGAGGGCAGCGTCGAACCCGGCGGGGCAAAGCCTAAGAGCCGAAGTAAACATATCTGAATTGGGCATCCGGCATCTGGCTTCTCGCACCTACACCCACGTAGGACCTCGCCTTTTTGAAAGTTTGCCAATCTAATCCGACCAGGGCGCAGGCTTTCTGTCCCATCGATGCTTCTTCAATTCCTCTAGCAACTGAGGATCTAGCGGACCTTTGTCGCTAAATGCGATGTTTTCACGCACGTGGTCCAATTTCCTCATGCCGATGATGGTTGTGCTCACGGCAGGATGAGATATCACAAACCGCAGCGCCATCTCTGGAAGTGACATTCCGGCTGGGAGTATTGCTTTCAACCTTCCCACACGATCGAGAGTGTTGGCAAGGTTTTGTGGATTGAAATAGCCGGAGCGCCAATCGCTCGCAGAGAATTTTGTGTCGCGAGTCATCTTTCCACCCAGGCTGCCTTCATCGAGCGCCACGCGGACAATCACGCCGATGTCGAGTTCCTGGCAAAGAGGGAGGAGTTCATCCTCTGGCGACTGGTCAAAGATGCTGTAGATGACCTGGACCGCGTCCACGAGGCCGGTCCGGACTGCCTTGATTCCGTTTTCAGGCTCCCAGCGGTTCAGGCTGAGTCCGAAAAAGCGAATCGTGCCATCGCGCCTGAGTTTCTCGACCGTACTGCGGAAGTCGGGCTCGTCAGTCCAGGTGTCATCCCAGACGTGGAACTGAAGCAGGTCAATGGAATCGGTGCCGATCTTTTTGCGAATCAGGTCGGCGTATTTGAAAACCTGATCGGGCGGAAAGACGTCATGATATTTATATTTTGGCGATGCTGGCCAGCGCAGGTTTTTCGGCGGAATCTTTGAGGCTGAGTAAAGCCGTTTGCTGGAGTTTTTCGCGATTATCTGGCCGAGCAAGCTGTCGCTCTTGCCGTCGCCGTATGCCCAGGCGGAGTCGAAGAAGTTGCAACCGAGATCCACGGCCAACTGCAGGGCTGCCATAGATTCAGTGTCGTTTGATCCGCTCCAGCCTCCCATGCCCCAGAGTCCGTGGGCAATGTCGCTGACCTCGATTCCGCTGCGGCCGAACTTGCGATATTTCATCTTCGACTTTCCTTTCGGGAACGGCTAAAAAGTTATTTACCACACGGACACAGAGTCACAGAGAAAACCAGAATCTCAACCGTGTTCTTCTCTGTGTCCCCGTGTATCTGTGGTGAATAGCTCTTTAGTGTTTTCCGGCATCCTGTTCTGCTTTCTCCCGGTAAAATTTTTGCAAAACATAAAAAGCCTGTTTGCGCTGGCCGCGGTCTGAGATCACGCCTTTGCGATTGTAGTAATCCTGAATTCCGACCAGTGTGCGCCGCGGCGAACGAAAATCCATCAGAATCCATGGCGTCATTCCTGCGAGTGCTGGAATCCGCTGCAGCATCCCGATCTGATGCTTGAAGAGATCCGCCTGATACTCTTCTGTGAATCGGGTATCAACGTCGCCGTGCAATCCATACGCCGCGCCAGCGCCGAATTCGCTGACGATCACAGGCTTCTTGTAGGCAAACGTCCATTGCATCTTGTCTGCGTCTTCCGGGCGATACTTTCCGTACCAGCCAACATATTCGTTTAAGCCGATCACATCCAGATACTCACCAAGAGGATCATTCAGTGCCGCGTGCTCGTAGTCGGCGTGCTCGGCTTTGTCGGATGCAGACGTGATCAGGCGAGTGTTGTCGAGCTGACGGGCATATTCCGCCATCGATTTTAGAAAAGCATTGCGCGCAGGCGAAATCGGAGTCTCGTTCGAAAGCGACCATAGCCCCACTGCGGCGCGATTGTGGTCACGCGCAATCACGTCCCGCAACTGTGCTTTAGCATTCTCCAAAGTCGCCGGATTTTGAAAATCCATTTCCCAATAGACCGGCACTTCGTCCCAGACGAGGAGACCCATCTTGTCGGCCAGCCGGGTCATTGTTTCGTTGTGCGGATAGTGGGCGAGGCGAACGAAATTTGCGCCCAGCTCTTTTGCCCAGGCCAGCAGCGTGCGATCGTCTTCCTCGGAGAATGCGCGCCCGCCGCGGAAGGGAGCTTCCTCGTGCAAGCAAAGCCGATCTCGTCGGTGACAGTATCGCCTTCGGCTGTAATGGTTACGCGATAAAGCCTAGGAGCTTCCGGCGACCACAATTCCAACGAGTCACGGCATTTGCCTCTCGGCTTTTTTCCACACGCGAGATCATTCACGTTGATACTCAGATCAGCGCGCCCGCTTGGAGAAATAGGGGATTTGTAGTAAATGCCCGCGTCGGGAATTTCGACAGAGACCTCGAGCCCGGACGCTACGCCATTTAATTGCACCCATCCCTCGATTAACCTGCCGTTGCCGCCCTTTGCGAGGTGCAATGAATAATCCTGAATGAATGCTCCCGGCACTTCCATCAGTTCCACGCTTCGAGTCAGCCCGCCGTAATTCCACCAATCCGTATGAATGCTGGGAACGCCATCGGCGCGCCGCGTGTTGTCCACCTCAACGACGACACTGTTCTCACCTTCCACGATTACATCTGTGACCTCAAAATCGAATGGCGTGTATCCGCCAACGTGCTCTCGTTTCTGATACGAAAAATATCTCTGGTACCACATGGGGCCTTCATAAAACAGGAGTGATTCGTGTTGAGAGTTCCAATCGCCCGGCACCCTCAACTTTGGCGAACGGTCGAAGTCGTACTCGACCAAATCGCTTTTTGATTTCGGCTTGGCGTTCTCAAAGAATCGGCTGCTTAGGCCGGTTTCGTATGGATCGATGATCGTGTT
>QHZV01000360.1 GCA_003224785.1 Acidobacteriota bacterium | reverse complement strand
ACGCGGTCAATGTCCATGTACGAATTGTGTGCGGCAATCTGCTTGATCATCGCCACATGGTCCTCGAATGAGCCGCCAAGATTTCTGTAGGAAAACCAGTGAAATGCCCGCGAGCGTCCCGCGGTCCCACGACCATCTATCATTACGACAACGAATCCAAGTTCCGCTACGGATTGCAGGCGCAGCATGCCTCCGAATGTCTTGGGAACAAAAAAGTCCTGCGGCCCGGTATAGACGTGCTCAACGATGGGATATTTGTTTGAAGGATCGAAGTTTGAAGGTTTCCAGATCAATCCGTAGATATCAGTGGTACCATCGGCAGCTTTGCCTTGAAACGGCTCAGGGAATTTCCACCCATCGCTCTGCAACTTACTGACGTCAGTCTTTTCCAGGACTCGGACTTCTGAACCGTCCTTCGAGCGTCGCAGCGCCGACTCACCGGGCCAATCCGCACGGGAATAGTTGTCAACAAAAAACATTCCATCTGGTGAAACGCTGATTGAGTGGTTCGCATTTTCCGGCGTGAGTAGCGTTAGCCCTTTTCCGTCGAAACCAATGCTGTACAAATGAGTTTGGTACGGATCTTCATTCTTCTCGCGTCCACCCGCCAGAAAGTACACTCGACGGTTCTTTTCGTCTACATATTCAATCTGCCTGACCGCCCATGCGCCCTGCGTAATCTGGTTTTCCAGTTGCCCTGTCTTGCTGTAAAGATACAAGTGGTTCCAGCCATCGCGCTCCGAAGCCAGCAGGAGTTCGCCGGTTTCGTGATCGAAGCGGTAGAACGTCTCTCCCGGATCAACATACTGATCTGAATGTTCCCGCAACACGACCCGTTGTTCGCCGGTGTCTGGATCTATGGTTCGGATTTCTTTGGTCTTGAAGCCGCGATCATCGTAGTCATAAAAAATGGTTTTGTTGTCGGGCGTCCATTCGAAACCGGGACCGTCCTGAAACGGAAGATCTATGGGAGGGGACTTCACGTCAATCCGCTTTCCCGACTGAATATCAAAAATAATGGGCTCTGCTTTAGCGAGTACCTCGCCCGGCAAGGGATAAACGACGCTGTACGCCTTGGGCCGAAGTTGGTCCGGGGGGACATATTGAATGCTCGTAAATCTGCCTGAGTTCCGGGAATCGGTTATGTAAGTGATCAGTTTTGTGGAATCGGGCGACCAAAACACAGACGCCGGTTGCTTCACATCTTCCGTCCCTTGCTCAACCAATAGACGAAGTGCCGGTAACGGGGTTGCGTAGTCCCATCCAGCCATGCCATTTCTTATCGGGAGAGAGAGCTTCATCGGAATCTGCTCCAGCTCCTGGATTGCATTCATAATCGCTAAGGCTGCAAGTCCAGTGTGAGTTCTCTATCTGAACGCGGATGCCTTTTTGGTCATCGGTGAACTCGATAGTGTCGAAGGGCAAATCGGTGGCGGAGACTTCGCGTTTGGTGAGGCGGGCAAGTGTGGAAGCCAATTTTTCATGATCAAAGGCGGGTGCCACTGTGTTGTGGGCGGCATCAACCAGAATAAACTCGCTGCCTTTTGGACTGACCTTGTGATACCAAAATCGGTCTGTCTTATCGAGCCAATGTGCCGAGACATCGGCGACATAAATCGAATGCCGTAGGTTTTCGGGCAGGAACCGCTGCGCTCGCCGATAATCGCCGAGCGTGCCTTGAGCAAAACTCCACGCCGAAACGAAGAGAAAGAAAGCCATTGCACAGCGACGGAAATTGCAAAGCATCTACCCTCCGAAGTCCGACGAAGCTGGCCATTCACGCAACTACTCAAGAATTATTGCGGCTTGACTCGTATGAGCACGACACCATGCGCCGGCACGTACGCACTGAACTTATCTTTGAAATTGCCCAGGTCTCGCTTTAACCAAAGGTCACGGACGCTGGGCTGTCCTGAGAATCCGATCTGTGCAAAGTTCACCGCCATTTGCTCCACCGTGCGCTGACGGTTGAACAGACCAACAACCTTGCTGCCGTCTGCCATCGGCTTCATCCAAACTTCAAATGGCCCTTCCTGCGTCAGACGGAAACCTTGTTTGCCCAAAGGATCCTGATCGACAGCGATCACGTCACGGTTGGTAAGGATCTCGATCGTGTACGGCGTCATTTTTGTGAGATCGTTCCCGGCGATAAGCGGCGCCGCCAGCATTGCCCACAAACTGAAGTGTGTGCGGTACTCATCCTCATTCATGCCGCCATTACCCACTTCAAGCATGTCGGGATCGTTCCAATGACCCGGCCCGGCAAATTTCTCCAACCCGTTCTGGTTGAAACCAATTTCGGCCATCACCGCGTATCGATCACTGATGTCGCCGGTTGTCCGCCAGAGGTTGCCACCAACTGCCGTGCCCCATTCCCAAACTTTGTTCCAGCCATACTGGCACAGGCTCAGAACAACCGGACGCCTGGTCCTCGCTAGCGCGTCGTGCATTTTGGTATAGGCCGCTTTCATCTCCTCCACGTTCGATGGCGGCTGCTGGCACCAGTCGTATTTCAAATAGTCGATTCCCCATTGACCGTAGGTCTGAGCATCTTGCTCCTCGTGGCCCAGACTCCCTTCAAAGCCGGCACAGGTCTTCGGGCCGGGCGATGAATAAATCCCAAGCTTCAGGCCTTTGCTGTGGACATACTCCGCGAGTGCTTTCATGTCGGGAAATTTTTCGTTCGGGTGAATGACGCCACCTGAATCGCGCTTCCCTTCCCATGTGTCGTCAATATTGAGATAAATGTAACCGGCATCTTTTAGGCCGGTGGAGACCAGTGCGTCCGCGGGTTCGCGTACGGTCTTATCGTCAATGCGCTCAGCAAAATGATTCCAGCTGTTCCATCCCATAGGTGGCGTCGCGGCGACTTTGTCTTGGGCCAGGGCAGCAATGGAGAGGAACAACGAGAGCGCGATTGCGGAGGTGAATCCAGATGCCTTGCCTCTACTGGTACGGGCTATCGTGCTCGAAAACAGAGTGGGAGGTATTACTAATGACGTACGGTGCATTTCGGTCAGCGATTATGTATATTGTATCCAACGTTTGTTGTCAACAGTTTAATTCGCATTTCCCCGGCTCCCATTGTGCTCCGGTTAAGCCGATTGTCCGCGCTATGAAGTTTATTTCGATTGCTCTCCTCTATGTAATCGCGACTGTTCCTGGCATCGCGTCCCCACTGGCGACTATGCGCCTCGATTATTTCCATACAGGCGGGACAGGCCTGGAAGTCTTCAGCCTGGACCGAATTATTCTCGAGCCGCTGCCGTGGCCGGGAAATCCCGATCACCTAACCGACGCAACTAACCGTGGTACCTACTTTTTTGAGGTGCGCGATCGCGCTACCAATCGCGTCATTTACTCGCGCGGCTTCTCATCCATCTACGGCGAATGGATCACCACCGACGAAGCCAAAAGCGCGAACATAGACGTCATGAAGCGCGATTCGCAAAATGCGTTTCGTGCAGTCTGGAGAACAACGGTTGATCCCAAGGACAAAACGATTGACTCCTTAAGAGCTCCAGTCTCTCCTCATGCAATCGAAATTGAAAGGAATGGCGACCCAGCCTTCAAAGTTGATCTCCTTTTTCTAGGCGAAGGGTATAACGCAGCCGAACAGGAGAAGTGCGAAAAGGATATTCGCCGTCTGACGGAAGGTGTGTTTTCCTACTCTCCATTTAAGAACCGGCGCAAGGACTTCAACGTTTGGGCGATCTGCGCGGCATCGCCCGACTCAGGAGTGTCGCATCCTGCGTCCGGCATTCACAAGAACACGCTGTATGGTACTCAGTTCGATGTTTTCGGCGAGGACCGTTACGCGCTGTCGTTTGACAACCGCGCAATTCGCACCATGGCGTCTTTTGCGCCTTACGACGCGATGGGCATTGTGATGAACTCGAAAGAGTACGGGAATGGCGGAATCTTTGGCCTTTACGCGACCGTGAGTATTGATTATCCCCGCGGAATTCAGGTGTTCGTTCACGAGTTCGGCCATCACATTGCCGACCTCGGCGACGAGTATTACTTCAACGCTGATGTCGCCTACTCGCCTGCCAACACGCGCGTCGAACCATGGGAGCCGAACATCACTGCGCTGCTGGATCCGCACCACGTCAAGTGGCAATCACTAATCGAATCGGGCATTCCGGTTCCTACACCTTGGCCCAAAGAATGTTACGAGAACAGCTTCAAAGATTCGAAGACGCTGGTCGAACAATTGCGTGCGGAAAAGCGCCCTGCGCCTGAAACTGAAGAGGCCAGACGAAAGGCACGTGAGACGGCCGAACACTGCTTAGGAAGAGGCCCTTACGCGAGAAAGGTTGGAGCATTCGAAGGAGCGATGTATCAGACGAAGGGCTACTACCGGCCGCAACAACAGTGCATCATGATTTCAGGAGACAGTTTCTGCGCCGTGTGCCGCCACGCGATCGATGAAATTATCGATCTTTACTCACGTCCGTGAGAATGCCTATTTTGCGGGAACCGCCTGCCCATTCACGAGCTGCGGCCGGGTGCTTAACGTTTCCTTGATGGTCTTCTGTATCTCTCTCAGTTTATTTCCAGCCAGTTCCAGCCGTGGCGGACGCACTCGTGCATTGCCAATCCCAACTTCTGCCTGCACGAGCTTGATCAGTTGCACGAATTCCGGGACAGTATCCATCCGCAGCAGAGGCAGGAACCAGCGATAAAGCTCAAACGCCTTCTCGTGCTCGCAGTTGATTGCGTAATTAAAAAGCTCGACCGATTCACGCGGCAATGCGTTGGCCAGGCCGGCGATCCATCCTTTGGCCCCCACTCCGATTCCTTCGATGATCGCGTCATCCACGCCCACAAATACTTCCAGGCGATCACCCAGCAGAGCGCGAATTGCGCTGACCCGCCGCGCATCCGTGCTCGATTCTTTCACCGATTCGAAACTCTCGCATTCAGCGGCGAGTTCCTGAATTTGTTCTGGAAGAAAATCTGTTCCATACGCGACTGGATTGTTGTAAAGCATGCAGGAGAGCGGCGTCGCGCGAAAAACTGCCTCTACGTGGGTTTTCATTTCACGCCAGTCGCCCTGGTAAACGTACGGCGGTAAAACCATCAGCGCATCACAGCCCGCATCCGCCGCCGCTTTCGCCAACGCAACCGCCTCACTTGTAGCAAGTGCCGAAATCGAAGCCACCACGGGGGCCCGTCCTTTAACCGCAGTGGCCCCTTCTCCAAGCGAACCGAGAGGCACGATTCCCGTGCAACCAGCGTCCAGCAACCAGCGGCAATGTTTCGCCATAAAAACGTGGTCGACTTGAAGGTCCGCGTCGAAACAAGTTGTAATTGCCGGCATCACGCCATTCCAGTTCATTGAGGTCCTCGCATTGCGCCGCTATGCGATTGCTCTGGCTGACACGGCATCGCGGCAAGATTTTCCAATATTGTTGGGAAAACTGGAGGGCGCACCGAATCCGGTTTCCAGTTTAAGAAGAATTCTGTCGCCGGTCCGCAGACTCGCCCTTGACACGGGCCCATACCACATCGCGTCTGCAATTTGGCGGCCCGCCATGATGTGTACTTTTTTAGGCTGCCGTAGGTCACATCCTCGCAACGGCAGATGATCGTTTCCGGCAGCGCGAGTTTCTTCAATTCAGGACGAAGCGCGAATCCTCGATCCAGCCTCGTGGCGAATTTTTGCAGTCGTGTTCGCATGCTAAACAGCTTTTGGCTCGCCTTGTTCTTTCCGCTTGCTGCGAGCCCGGCAATTTGACCTTCGATTAGCGAAAGCTCCACTCCACCGATTCCTGTCGGCTCCCCGGCGCAAAACACCGACGGAATGGAAGTCTGTTGAAAGTCGTCAACATCGACATAGCCGTCCTTGACCGCGCATCCGACTAAAGCCGCCAGCTCAGTATTGGGCACAAGATGGAATCCACATGCGAGGTAATCGCACGCGACTTTCTCGACCTCATTGCCATGCGAGATGATGACCGCCTGCAAGATTCCATCGCCGCCAGCTGCTACTGGCCAGCAATTGGTAAAGAACCGAATTCCTGAAAGATCTTTGCGGAGGGATAGCGCCTGCCCGATCTTCTGCCTTTGAGATAAGATCGAGAGCCCGAATTTAGCCAAAGATGATCGAGAGGCCTGTTCGCAAATCAGTACGATCTCGGCACCCCGCTTGCGCAGATATGCTGCAACTGCCAAAAGCAGGGGACCAGTTCCAGCGACGACGACTCGTTTTCCCTGGACCGGCAGGCCTGATTGCACCAGAGCCTGTAACGCGCCGGCGCCCATCACATTTGGAAGCGTCCATCCTGGGAAAGGAAGAAACCTTTCTCTTGCGCCGTTTGCCAACACCAGCTTCCGATAACTCAGATCGCAAAAACCCTTGCAACCTTCGGCGCGCAATACGCCTAGGCCCGGCTGATCAATAACGCGCATTCCGCAAAGTTGATTGGCATTCGATGCACATAATCTTTCAAACCAGCGCGATGCCTCGGATTCGCAGTTCTGCACCTCGCCCCGCCAGATCTGGCCGCCCAATTGCGGGTTGTCGTCAACAATGCCGACAGATGCGCCGGATTCCGCGGCCGAAACTGCCGCAGCCATTCCTGCCGGCCCGCCGCCCACCACCAGCACATCGAATTCTTTTTGACCGCTATTCACTCGTGCTGACCTGCATCCCTTCAGAACACACAATTTGGCAGCTACGCTGATGTCGTTGACCGTCAATTTCCACGCGGCACTCAAAACAGATTCCCATCCCGCACAAAGGGCCGCGCGGCTCGCCGCTGATCGACGTGCGGCAATGTGCGCCTGCCAGAATTACGGCAGCCGCAACCGTCGTCCCTGACGACACTGCAACATGCCTGCCGTTCACCGTAACCGCGATTTGCTCAGGCATGCGCGTGCTCCAAACTAGCGGTACGAGAGGGCAAATACGGCTCGGCAGGGATGCTCGGCTTTCGGCCTAGAATTTGATCAACCACAAGTCGCGCCGTCGCAAGCGACGTCGTAATTCCCAAACCTTCATGGCCAGTCGCAAGGTATAGCGTTGAATCTTCCGGCCAAGCACCGATCAATGGAAGCTTGTCCGGCGTGGCTGCCCGAAATCCAGTCCACACGCGAATTGCGGAGGTCTGCGCTAAGCCTGGCATGTAATCCTGCGCGCGTTGAAGCATTCGAGCAACGATTTCGCGATCCACTTCCTTGTGTTCGGCGCCATACTGCCGCGACGAGCCGATCAAGGCCTGTCCAGTCCTGCGCGGCTGCAGGTTAAAGGCAACGGAATCAGCGGTTATCGAATGCGCGCTCTTGAGATATCCAAGCTCGACCAGTTGATGCCGCACCAACCCCGGGTAACGATCCGTGATCACCAGGTGGCCCTTGCGTTTCTTGATCTCAATTCCGGGAGTTAGTGTAGGCGCCATCGATCCCGCTGCATTCACCAGCGTAGATGCCGATACTTCCGTGCCGTCGGCGAGACGAACCCGTCCGTGTCCCATCTCCAACACCGGAACTCCAAGTCGCAGCGTTGCACCCTTTGCCTGC
>QHZV01000359.1 GCA_003224785.1 Acidobacteriota bacterium | reverse complement strand
TTGAGCTGTTCGATTTGAGACCGAGGTCCGCGGCCGGGCGGGTGAGGGCAGGTGTCCCTACGGGCTTTAGGTGAGATGGACACGCTTCACGCGCTTCCCAACGCGGACTAGAATCCCACCGTTTGCGGAGATAGTTATAACCGGACTCGTTACGATGTCGCCGTTGATCGCGACTGCGCCTTCTTTAATCTTGCGCTCCGCTTCGGTCCGCGATGAGGCCAAGCCTGCTTCCTTCAGAAGTTTGTCAATACGAACCGCACAGCTGCCATTCGAAAGTGAAGCATCGCCATCGTTGATCTCCGCCAAGATGGCGGATTTAGGGACTGAAACGTCATCGACACTGTCCGGGGTTTGGTCCTTCTGGAACTGCTTCGCCCAGTCCTCACCTGCTTTCGCCGCCGCGTCGGCAGAATGAAAATCTTTCACGATTCGCGCGGCTAAGTCTTTCTTCGCCTGCATAGGGTGCACGTCACGCTTCATGCGCTCGATTTCGGCGATCTGCACGTCGGTCAGCAGTTCGTAGTACCGCCACATCATGTCGTCCGAGATGGACATCAGCTTGCCGTACATTTCGAGCGGCGGCTCTTTGATTCCGATTGCGTTGCCGTACGACTTCGACATCTTCTGCACACCATCGAGTCCTTCGAGGATCGGCATTGTCAAGACGACCTGCGATTCCTGTCCGTAGGCGCGCTGCAGTTCGCGGCCGACGAGAAGATTGAACTTCTGGTCGGTGCCACCGAGCTCGACATCGGACTTCAGCATGACGGAATCGTATCCTTGCGAAATCGGGTACAGCAGCTCGTGCAGCGCAATCGGCTTTTCGTTTTGGAAGCGGTTGTGAAAGTCTTCACGCTCAAGCATTTGCGAAACCGTGAATTTTGCCGCCAGCTTGATCCAATCCGCGGACTTCATCTTTTCGAACCACTCGTTATTGAAGCGGACTTCGGTGGTGCGCGAAGACAAGATCTTGTACACCTGCTCCATGTAGGTCTTGGCGTTCTGCATCAGCTCTTCGGCGCTGAGCTGTGGTCGCGTAGCCGAGCGGCCGGTCGGGTCGCCAATCATGCCAGTGAAGTCGCCGATCAGGAAAATGACCGTGTGTCCGAGATCCTGAAAATGTTTCAGCTTGCGCATCAGCACGGTATGACCGAGGTGAAGGTCGGGCGCAGTGGGATCGAATCCGGCCTTGATGCGCAACGGCTTGCCAGATGCAAGTGATCTTTCAAGTTTGGAACGCAACTCGGGCTCGCGAATGATTTCAACGCTGCCCTTCTTGATGTATGTCAGTTGTTCGTCAACGGGAGCGAATGTGGGCATGGTTCAAGCATTATAAGGAAGTCGGAACGAGGAACGCGAAGTCAGAAGCTGGACGTAAGAATGCAGCAGCATCTCTGCGCACTTCGAAAGGCCTTACTTCTGCATTCTGACTTGTGACTCCTGACTTGCGGTGATACGTCCCACCACGATGTTGAAGTTGCCCTCGAGTACAATCTTGATCGCTTCGGAATAGGCGATGTGTTCTTGTTCAAGAATCCGTGCGGCCAGCGTGTGTTCGTCATCGCTATCCAGCACTGGCACCGATTTCTGAACAATGATCGGGCCGTGATCGAGCTCTTCGTCAACAAAATGCACCGTGCAGCCGGCAACCTTTACGCCGTAAGCAAAGGCTTGCTCCTGCGCTTCGAGACCTGGGAACGCGGGAAGCAATGATGGATGAATGTTCAGAATGCGATGCGGGAACTGCTTCACAAACCACGGAGACAGCAAGCGCATATAGCCGGCCATACAGACGAGATCAACGCTTTGTTGCTGAAGTGTAGCGGCTACTTCGCGGTCGTGATCTTCGCGGGCCTTGCCTTTGGAGGGGATCACCACGGCTTCCAGTCCCAGACGCTGCGCGACCGCGATTCCACCCGCATCAGTGCGATTCGAGATCACGATCGCGATCCGTGCATTCGAAATTTTTCCTGATGCGACGTTCTTGGCGATTGCTTTCATAGCGCATTCTTTCCGTGGCACTCTGCTGAGTGGAACGTTCTAATCATTAGGATTCAACGCTAAATGCGGGAGGAATATCCGTCAATTGCGCCAATCGTGCACAGACGAAATATGCGAACTTCGGCCGAAACATTTAGAGTGGCTGAGGCATTCAAAAATGATTCTGCGAGCCATCTATTTCTTTGGAATTTCGATCGGAATGCTGCAGCTTGCGAGCGGACAGCAGAGTGCTCCCTCACCGCCCGAGTCTCGCGATCAGACAAAGCAAGCCCATGACAAAGAGCCATCACAAAGAATGCTCGGGGTACTCCCGCAATTCGGGGTCACCAATGAAAAGCACCCAGCGCCCATGAACCCGCACCAGAAGTTTCAGCTTTTTTACCGCTCGACGCTCGATCCTGCGGAATTTGCGATCATTGGCCTCGAGGCGGGGATTAGCCAGGCCAATAACTCTTTCGCAGAATATGGCCAGGGCGGATTGGGATATGCGAAACGGTACGGCGCAGCTTTCGGCGACCAGGTTTCGAGCAATTTCTTCGGAAACTTTGCCTATCCAGTTTTACTGAAGCAGGACCCGCGCTATTTTCGAAAGGGAGAGGGCCCTTTCAAGAGCAGGTTCGTGTACGCGCTTGAGCAAGAGTTTGTCGGTCGTAGGGATGGCGGAGCGAGAACTTTTAACTGGCCGACCACATTGGGGGCACTCACCGCCGGCAGCATTTCGAATGCTTACTATCCCGAATCGGACCGGGGCTTTGGGCTCACCCTCAGCAGGACGGGAGTTTCACTCCTGTATGGAAGCCTGGCAGGAGTAGGAAGCGAATTCTGGCCCGACATCGCGCGAAGACTCCACCGCCACAAACAGAACTCAGTGCCGGGCGACCAACCCCAGAAACAATAGAAGCGAAAGCAGCAGAGCAGCCCAGGCATTTCCGCGCACAAATTTGTGAGTGGCCGCCCAAGGAAACATCAACACGTCAAAAACTGCGATCAGACGCTCCGGCCAGAGCAGCCCCGCCAGGCCGAAGGTCAAAGACAACTGCACCACAAGAGAAAGAACCAGATGGCTC
>QHZV01000358.1 GCA_003224785.1 Acidobacteriota bacterium | reverse complement strand
TCATGGATATCTCCTCAGTCGAGTCTGTTGCCTTCTTGCAGCTTCTGTGCTCCATGAGCTGCTTAGGACGTACAAACAATTCCGCCGGGAAAAAGTTGCTACGGACAGGCAAATAGTAGCGGGAGAAGACGGGGCGGTTTAGGTGACAAAAGGGTGGTGCAGATTATACGGATGGCCCATGCGCGATAGGCCGCCCTAAGCGCAAATGGAGGCGAGCGCCTGGAGATTTGAAAGGGCACGGCTTTGAGCTGTGCCGCAAAAGCTCAAAATCAGAGGTTTCGGGTGCGGCTGTAAGCCGCACCCTTCCAAACCTTTCGCTTGAAACAATTAGAATGGCAGTCCCGACAGTTTCTCAGTTTTTTCCACCTGAACCGATTTCAGGTTCTTCGGATTTAACCCAAGCGCTCCCAGAATCGTCGGCGCAACTTGCGATGTTGTCACCGGCGTTTTCAGCGTCGTCGCCTTCAATGTCGGATTTGAAACAATCAGTCCAACATTGGTATCGCCGTAGCTGAAGCCGCCGTGCTCAGCATTCTTCTTGCTTGAGGTCGAGTAGATCGTGCCGTAGATGGGCTGCACAATCACGTCTGGCGTCCTGCTGTCATGCGTAGGATCGTTGAACTTCAGCCCGTTCAAGTACGCGGCCACTTGTGCTGCGGTCACGTCTTGTCCTTGCAGCCAGATCAATGCAACATCGTCATCCGAGATCGCGCCGCAAGGTCCGGTCGGACAATTATTGCCGGCATTATTGATGGCGATCGCCGCTGGATTCGTGGTTCCATCCGGCAATGCCGCAACTAGGTCGGCAATGTGCCCTGGCTTATTCACTTTCAGCGGATTGATTGGCGACTGCCCATGCTTCGCGCTAACAATGAACAGCGTTGACCCGTAAATACCCTGCGACTTCAGCGCAGCAATCATGCTGGCAAGCGCCTGGTCGGTTTTCTCCAACCCATACTGCAACACTTTGGTTGGAGTTCCTGCACCATCGAGATATCCTCCAGCCTGGCCTGTGAATTGTGTGTCGTCGGCGCAGCTGCCATCAAAATTATCTTTCGCGAGCTTCTGCCCCACACTCACCGCCTGAAAATTCATGCCGAAAACAGCCGGCGTGCCTGGGCCGGGCGTCGCATCGTGATTGAATCCGTGAATCTCGTTGAGGATTGCGGCGACTTTCAGCTCGTCGTTCTTCACTGTGCAAACCACGCTAACCGTCGCGTCGAGTCCATTGACGTTAGTGATTTCGGGAGTGTAGAGATCGTCCACGCCGGTGCCCGACGGTCCATTCACCCAATCGTAAGCAGGATGTTTGTCGGCCCACGCGGTGTGTCCGCCCGCAGCCTTCACCACTTCAAAAATTGTATTGGTGCGGATCGCCTGATGCGGCCACAGCGGCAGGCATGCACCGTTATCGAGATGCCGCGGCAGCTTGGCAGGGTCAATCACATTCAGCGAAACATTCTGCGCATTGTAACGGTCAATGCTCTCATCGAACACCATCATGTTGCCTGCGCCACCAGAGCAGGTCGTGTTCGTCGGATCAAAAATCGTTCGGTCATAGCTGACGTCATAGAACAATCCAGTCGTGACCGGCGAGCCGCCTGTGACCAATGCCATCAGTCCCGGGAAAGAATCAGAGTTGGCTGGCGTGCGGGCGTTCGAAAAAGTCACTCCGTGCTTTGACAGCTCAGCCAGCGCAGAGTTCGGATGCGCGGCAACATAGTTCGAAACATCGAGCGCGTGCAGGCCATCAACGCTGATGAGAAGAACGTGCTTGATGTTGGTCTCGGCCTGCGCCACGCTTGCGAGCAACAGCGCTGACACTCCGAGCAATAG
>QHZV01000357.1:993-3023 GCA_003224785.1 Acidobacteriota bacterium | reverse complement strand
AGGACGGGATGCGGCACTTGAGTATCTTCGGAACCACAGCAAAGCCTTAATCGAATCAGAGAAACTCGCGCCCGCCGAGCCCAACCAGGCTGCGCATTCCTTAATCAATTCTGACGACGAATTTTATGTTCAGAGCAAGGCCATGAATGTCTGGTGGATGCTCCGCGACATGGCTGGCGAGGATGCGCTCTCGGCTGCGCTGCATAATTACAAATCCGGCGACGACAAGTCGGCGGATTACATCGAGGAGCTTGTTGAGGCGCAGGCACATCGCGACCTGGCGTGGTTCTTTGATGACTGGGTCTATCGCGACCGCGGACTGCCCGATTTTCGGATCGCGTCGGTGTATCCTCGCGAATTAGTGAACGGTGGCTACATGGTCACTGTCAGTGTTGAGAACACGGGTCAAGCCGCTGCGGAAGTCCCAGTCACTTTGAAGATGACGAACGGTGAACGCGCCGAACGTCTGGTTGTGCCGGGCAAGTCCACCGCGTCCGTGAGAATCGTGTGTCCGTCCTTTCCGCAGCAGGCTACCGTGAACGACGGAAGCGTGCTCGAGAGCGATACGAACAACAACGTGTATAAGATTGAGCGTTGACATCGGGTGATCTGACGATCGGTCATCGGGCGATCTGCAAGCGCTTGCAAGATGTTCAGATTCGCCGATCACGCGATGAGCAGACCAGGAGGTCTTCTTGTCCTACATCCAATTCCTTGGCGCGGCTGGCACCGTCACCGGGTCGAAACATCTGATCAATACTTCAGGCGATTTAGCCGGAAAAACCGGTACGCAGGTGCTCGTTGATTGCGGGCTCTTTCAGGGACAAAAAGAATGGCGCGAGCGAAACTGGCAAGGGCTGCCGTTTGCCGCTCAGGATATTGAATGCCTGATTCTTACGCACGCTCATCTTGACCATTGCGGCTGGATTCCCCGCCTTGTGAAGCAGGGATTTCGCGGGCCCATCTACGCGACACCCGCCACGATTGATCTTTGCGGCATCATTTTGCCTGATTCCGGGCACCTGCAAGAAGAAGACGCCGAATATCACAACAAGTTTAAAACTTCTCGTCACGATCCCGCTTTGCCGCTCTACACGCTCGAGGAAGCGCAGAATTGTCTCCAATACTTTCAGCCGGTGCGTTTCGGCGAGACGAAACAGATTTCGCCGGAGTTGTCGTTCCGTTTCGTGCATGCCGCGCACATTCTAGGATCTTCGATGGCAGAAATTACGATGCAGGCGGGCGACGGCGCGCCCCCTACACGGATGCTATTCACCGGCGACATCGGCCGCGTCCACGATCAGCACACCGCTCCGGGCAAGGTCGTTTATTCGGGTCCACAAGCTGGGGAAACCGCCGACCTCCTGGTTATGGAATCCACATACGGAAACCGGCAACATCCAACCGACGACCCACGTCCGAAGCTCGCGGAACTGATTCGCAAAACCGTCGAACGCGGCGGCAGCGTGGTGGTTCCCGCCTTCGCGGTGGAGCGCACGCAGAAGTTCGTTTTCATGCTCAAGGAATTGATGGAATCCGGACAGACGCCGCGCGTGCCGGTCTATTGCGACAGCCCAATGGCAATCAAAGCCGTTGAAATATTTCTGAAGCACACCGAGGAATACAGCGACGCCACTAAGCAACTAATTTCGCGGTATGGCTCTCCGCTCAAGTGGCAAGGTTTCAACTTCGCGCAAACTTCAGAGGAATCGAAAAAAATCAACGATTCAAATGTTCCCTGCATCATCATCTCATCGAGTGGAATGGTGACTGGCGGACGCATTCAGCACCACCTCATACAGCGATTGCCTGATCCAAAGAACGCAGTGATCTTCATCGGATTTCAAGCTCCGGGCACTCGCGGCTTCACCATAAAGAGTGGCGCTCCGGAAGTGAAGATGTTTGGGCAGATGGTGCCGATTCGCGCCCAAGTGGCGGCGCTGGAACAATTCAGCGATCACGCTGACACACCCGAGTTACTGGAGTGTCTGCATTCCTTTACCGGCAAACCCAACATGACCTACCTCGTA
>QHZV01000357.1:0-984 GCA_003224785.1 Acidobacteriota bacterium | reverse complement strand
CCAAGGAGTTGGGATGGAAAGTGCAGATCGCGCAATGGATGCAGAGGGTGAATGTCAGCTAGCTATCTCATGACCGAAGATGAGGCGCGCAGTTTTGCGGCCGACTGGATTGAGGCTTGGAATTCCCACGATCTGGATCGAATCATGACGCACTATGCGGAAGATCTCGTTTTAGTCTCACCAATCGCGGCACAGTTGCTGAACGATCCTGCGGGCATAGTCAGGGGCAAGGATTCGTTGCGAGAATATTTCCAGAAAGGATTGAACGCGTTTCCTCAGCTCAGATTCGATCTGATTGAAGTAATGCGAGGTCTTTCGAGCATCGTCCTTTATTACAAGAACCAGAAGGGGACTAAGTCGGGCGAGTTCATGGAACTGAATCCGCAGCGAAAGATTACCCGCGTGGTTGCGAACTACTCGGCTTGAAAGTTCGCGGTTTTGTAATGCAGTAGGCAAAGATTCGTACTTCCGCCGCAATCCATCGAATCAAGGCCAGTTCAGCAAACAAAGTGAGGAAACTCGCCAGAAACAAAAGACATTTACTCGCAACAGACGGGATTCGGGCAAAGTCAAAGAATCGATATCCGCCGCGTGGAGAAAGCGTTTGGCCTACCCGAGCTAAGGCGAGAATGGCTAAAGCCGCAACGAACAATTCCACACGAGTATTCATGCAGGAAGGAGAACGGTAGCGTAACACGGAGCCATGCCCGGTTCCGCTATCGATCATGGGAGCAGATCATTTTATTGCATGGGTGCAGCAAGGCTAGCCGCGTGCAAATCGTACTGAATGATTAAAGGTGGACGCTGATTGCCCGGCCAAAATCCACACGGGATCCGCCGACTTGAGAAAGACAATGAATTTAGAATGACTTATTTTGGTGGGGGTCAGATCAGACTTCCCTGTGCATTGCACGCCTTGTCCGCTGGCCTGGCACCTGGATGGTGCTACGGGCTTGTTTCTCTTGCGCTTGGCTTGCCGGCTGA
>QHZV01000364.1 GCA_003224785.1 Acidobacteriota bacterium | reverse complement strand
TGAAGCTTTGAGTCGTGGAGCTGGGATGGTGTATTTCGTTGAATCCTCGAAGCACGCTGCCGGACTAATTCAAACCAATTTGCGATCATTGGGAGTCTCAGACCGGTTCGAAATTTTGCAGAACGGCACTGTCCGCGCGATCGGCGATCTTGAACGGCGGGCGAGTAGCGCAAGCTTCATCTTTCTTGATCCGCCCTACGCAATGCGGGAAGCCTATGCAAAGACGTTAAGCGCGTTGAGCGATTCCTCACTCAGCGAGAGCGCAGTTGTAATCGCCGAGCACGAAAAAAAGTTTGATCCGGGAGAGAAGTTTGGCAGCTTGCAGAGATTTCGCACGCTGTTGCAGGGCGATGCAGGTCTAAGTTTTTATAGCCGCGCTGGCTAGCGAGCCGCACGCGACGAGAGCCCCATTCGACTTCGCTCAGGGCGGGGTCCGCGTCCAGCATTACATCAACAGCTCATTGCTCCGATGCATGATCGGATGTTGCATTTCCTGCAGGTCGTTCTTAACGCAGTTCAGCCCATAGACGCATTGTTCAAAGTGGTCCGACAAACGCTCGAACAGAGGCGCGACCTTGGTGTATTCGAAACAGTCGAACTTGGAAACGATGTGGTAGCTTTCCTTCCCGGCCTTCATCCAGTCCACGAAGCTTTCCAGGCGGGTTTTTCTCAGCCGTAGATGATTGATGCTTTCGGGAAACATTCCGGTGAAGAATAGCGCATAATCGCCAATATGTTTGCGGACCTGGCGCTCGCGGTCGAAGGAAGGTGCAGGCCCGAACACGGGGTCTGACTCTAGCAGCATTTCTCCGACATCGGAGAGCGGCTTGCCTGCAACGTTGCGTAGCTTGAAGAGTTGCTCGGCGTCGCAAAATTCAGTTAACAGATGCGCGACATATCCGACAAGTTCAGGATCACGAATCCCAATTTCGTGTGCGTAGTGGCGCGCTACCAGGTCCATGAAAAGCTGCTGCAGTGGGTGATCGTCGGAAATCATTAGCGCCTCCCGGAACATATATCAACAGCCGGTTTCCGCGATATTTATCGCACCGGTAATCGGAAAACAAGTGACTTTCGTAAGTCGCCCATCTTCTGTGTTCCTGATTATTAGAAACCCGCGGCATGCAGAAGGTTTCTTGCTGCGCTTGCTGGCAGATAACGTATGTGGCTGCTAATCTCTGCACTTGCTGTAACTCACAGACGACAATGATGGATTTTCCAACTCCAGCTACAATCTATTTCCGATTGATCAGCAGTAATGACGAAACGCGGACTCCTCAAGGCGCGTTTTGGGAGAAATGAAAACGATGCAGCGAATAAATATTTCGAGTGGCACACCGTGGGAGCCGGTCGTTGGATACTCCCGCGCGGTGAAGATTGGGAATCAGGTTCACGTCTCCGGAACAACCGCAACCGGCACTGACGGGAAAATTATTACGGGCGATGCGTATGCACAGGCGGTGCAGACGCTGAAGAACATTGGCTCCGCGCTCGAGAAAGCCGGCGCAAGTTTCAAGGATGTGGTGCGAACGCGAATGTACGTCACCAATATTGCCGATTGGGAAAAAGTCGGCAAGGCGCACGGGGAGTTCTTTCGCGACGTTCGCCCGACAACTTCGATGATCGGCGTGACCGCGCTCGTAGATCCCAAGATGCTGGTGGAAATCGAAGCCGATGCGGTGATCAGCGATTCGCAGGAGGAAACGCGATGAAGAATCTATCCGGGTCGCGCACGAATCGTGTTTGTCACATCATTCTTATCTTGTTTTGGGCGAGCACACTTTTTGCTGCAGCAGCCCGAGACGCGAACTATCCTCCGCACCGGCAAATTGCTGGACGTCAAGACCGGAAAGATATTTGGCAATCAGGCAGTGGTGATCTGAAGGAGACAAGATCGCCAGCATAACGCCTTCATCCGGCGTGAAAGCCCCGGCAGCTGATTGTCAAGAGATATTTTTATTCGTCTGGACTAAAGGAAAGTCGGCCCCAGTGGCCGTTGGTCGGAGGAGCTTGCGCGGAAGCTGGAGGAGCGGGCGAGGAAGCCGGAGCAATCGGCGGCGCAGCTGGAGATGGTGGGTTTGTGTTGGCCGGAGCTGTCGGCTGTGTACCGGAGTTCGCGTTCGCCTTGGCCAGATCATAATCGTCAGCCGTGTACACTGTGACCTCCTGGCCGACTGGGATTGTGATGTCCTTTCCGTGCATGAGGAGGAAGAGAGGGGCTGCAGGCCAGACCACGATACCAGTCGCCACCATCGCCCCCGCCATTCTGCCTTGATGGCCGCCACCAGTTTTCGCCGGAGAGCCGCTTAACGACAGTTTTTCTCCCGACGGCAATCGCACATACGCGACCCATGCGGCGCTTTGGCACTACCGTAGTGACCTTACCAAGTGCATGCGAACCTTTCGGGATCGCAATCGCATCTCCGAGGCGAACATCTTCGGTTGTGTCAAAGGTGACGGCGTCTCCCACCTGAGCGGTTGCGGATGACAGCTCTTTCGTGAGCCGCAGGTGCACCGCCGTTCCTTCAAACAGGACGGTTTTAGATTGCTCTTGCCCGGCTGCCGAAGCTTGAGCAATCGGCGGCGGAGCCTGCCCGGGTAAGGACGTTTGCTGTGCGCAAAGCGACACGGATAGAACTAATGCCTGGGCCGCGATCCAGGTTTTCTGGAATTTTGTGGATCTCATAATCCCTCAATCGGTTCAAAGATTCTATTTCAAGAAATCCCCAGGAAAGCTTGCTAAGGATTTCAGAGCCGGCTCAATGTATCACAAGCCTGAGGGTTTTCCTTCCCAAAAATTCGAAGAGCCGGCTCACTTGAGCCGGCTCTTTGAACGACTTGAATTGATCTACTTCTTGGGTGCGATCGCGTCCTTGGCGGCTTTGGCGACCCGGAACGTTACGACGGTCTTGGCCTTGATCTTAATGGGTTCGCCGGTCTGCGGGTTGCGTCCCATGCGGGCCTTGCGGTGTGCTTTCACCAGGCGTCCGATGCCGGGCACCACGAACACGCCGTTCTTCTTGGTCTCTTTGATCGCTGTGTCGGCCAGGTGCTCCAAAAATGTGGCCGCTGTCTTGTTGTTGACTTCTACCTTTTCCGCCAGATGACGGACGAGTTGCGTCTTAGTCAATCCTGCTGCCATGAATCCTCCGTTTTACGCGAAATGAATTTTCCTGCTGGGAAGCAGAGTTATCTTAATACCCGGGCCTGTGGAAAAACAGCATGATTGCCGCATTTTATGCGGGTTTTATTAATTACGGAACCAGAAACGCCAAGAAAGACGCGGAGATTAAGGTTCTGACGGCAGAAAAGGCTGGAAAAATCGGCATTAGGCGTCCGCCTTAGGGGCCACGGCCATACTCGAGACGAGGCCGTCGTGGGTCTGTCTTCCTGACAACTGAAACCTGAACGCCTGATAGCTGTCGCCTGACACCTGCGTTCATCGTGCCATAATGAAAATCAGGAGCAAACAACTGGCCTGTTCCATCTGCGAAACTCGCAAAGAGAAACGATTCTGCCCGGCCGTGCATGGGCGGATTTGTCCGCAGTGTTGCGGTGAGCAGCGGGAAGTCACGCTGGATTGCCCAAGCGATTGCGTCTATCTGCAGCAAGCTAGACAGCACGAAAAGCAGCAGGAGCACTTGCTTCTGGGCCTCAGCTACGCGCTGGCGAAGAGTGCCGGTGCCGATCACGGCATTCGCGACTCAGATTTGATTGCCGCGCTCACTGCGCTAGCGCGCCGATACCAAATGCTGGCCAGTTCCGGATTGCATTATGAGAGTCCGATGACCAACGTCTCGCACCAGGCAATCGCGGTCGAGATTGAGAAGATGGTCAAGGAATATCGCGACGCACAGCAGAAGCATATGGGGTATGTCCGCGTGCGCGACAACGATGTTCTGCGTGCGCTGGTGTTCCTGCTCCGCATGGGATACACCCGCACGTCAGGGCGTCCGCGTTCGCGGGCCTTTGTGGATTTTCTGCTCGCTCAATTTCCGGAGCAGAGTTCCGCAATCGCGGCACCGCAGGAGGCGAGCAGAATTATTGTTCCGTAGCTCGTGTGGGTCGGACATTCCTGTCCGACAACCCTCAGCCAACATTTCTGGTTGCAGTGCAGTTGAAGAGCCTGGAAGCAATGCGCAAACGCGTGAGCTACCGTGTAGAGCGGCGCTTCAGCGCCGCATAATCCTTCCGTTGCCAAGATACGGTGCGGCTGAAAGCCGCACCCCTTCAAAGCCAGGCTGGTCAATGATTACTTACCACCGGCCGCCGGTTTCCCCACCCACTGGTCCACCCAATCATTCCCGGTCTTGTACCAAAGTTCAGAATTCTGGGGCTTGAGCACCCAGTGGCCTTCGTCCGGGAAATAGAGCATCTTCGACGGCACGCCCTGGCGCTGCAAGGTCGTAAACAGATCAAAGCCCTGAGACACGTCAAGGCGGTAGTCGAGCTGGCTATGAATCACTAGCGTTGGCGTTTTGAAATTAGTCGCGAACAGGTGCGGAGACCACTTCCGGTACAGCTCGCGGTTTGTGTACGGCGTGCCCTTGAACTCCCACTCGTTGAACCACAATTCTTCCGTATCGCCCCACGCCGACTCGGTATTAAACATGCCGTCGTGCGTCACGATGCACTTGAAGCGGTTGGTATGGCCGAGGATCCAGTTGGCCATGTATCCGCCGTAGCTGGCGCCCAGCGCGCACTCGCGGTCTTTGTCAATGAATGGATAGTGCTGCTCGGCGTAGTCGAGACCCTTCATCAGGTCCTGGTATGGAGCGCCGCCA
>QHZV01000363.1 GCA_003224785.1 Acidobacteriota bacterium | reverse complement strand
TTCAAGCCAACGTTCACGCCGATTCTCAAATTGATGACGACAAACAACTCGTAAATGTAACCTTCGCAGTGAAGCTAGGAAAGCGCGCTCGCGTCGGCAGTGTCATTTTCAAAGGGACGAACGACCGCGAAACTGCCTCACTGCAGCATTCTCTCCGCTCAATTCGCGCCCGCCTCACTGGAGGCCTTCTCAAGCCGGGGAAAGCATACAGCCGCGAGCGTATGAAAGTTGCGACCAACTTGCTTCATCGCACGCTCGCCGACCAACGCCGCCTCGCCAGTAAACTTCAAGAAGATCCGCCGCGCTATCATCCCGAAACCAACCGAGTAGATGTCTCCTTCACTGTGGATCTTGGCCCTGTGGTGACGGTCCGCACAACTGGCGCGCGGTTGTCGGTGTGGCCCTTAATGTCAGGGCGGCAAAGAAAGAAGCTGATTCCAATCTATTCCGAGGGAAGTCTCGATCCTGACCTGGTTCAGGAAGGCCAGCAAAACCTTACGGATTATTTCGAAAAGAAAGGGTTCTACGACGCGCACGTCAAGACCACTGTTGACCGCAAACCCGATGAGATTCTCGTGGTTTATGACATCAACAAGGGCAAGAAACATAAAGTGGACCGCATCGTGCTTCGCGGCAACCACGAGATTCCAGAAAAAGACCTGCTCGCGCAAGTCGTCGTGAAGAAATCACACATCTGGACGCATGGCAGCATGAGCCAGAAGCTCATGAAGCAAAGTGTGAAGAACCTCGAAGCGCTTTATCACGATCGCGGATATGAAGATGTAAAAATCCAATCGCAGTCCATTGACCACGAACCTAAAGTTGACGTCGTCTTCAACATTCAGGAAGGCGCTCAGACTATCGTCAATAACGCCGAAGTCACCGGAAACGAACATATCCCTTATAGCCAGCTCGCGCCTCCAGTCGGCATTCAAATGCACCCCGGCGCGCCATTTTCGCCTCGTCTGCTCAATGAAGATCGCAACCGAATCACGGCCACCTACGTCAATCATGGATATCTCAATGCAGCGGTAAAGATTCAAGTCAATCGCAACCCCAGCGATCCTCACCACGTGGATCTGGTTTACACGATCACAGAGCACCAGTTGGTGCGTGTCGGCGCGGTGGCTTACCTTGGGCAAAAACAAACTCGTACCTCTTTCATCGCCAGGACCACACAGATCCCAAATGAAGCTCCTATGGAACGCGGCACCATGCTGGCCGCCGAAAGCCGCTTGTATGACCTCAGCATCTTCGATTGGTCAAGCGTCGGTCCCCGCCGCCCAATTACTGACCAGACTGAGGAGATGGCGCTCGTCAAGGTACATGAGGCTCGGCGTAACGAGATCACATATGGGTTCGGCTTCGAAGTTTCTCACCGTGGTGGAAATATTCCATCGGGCACAGTCGCTGTTCCGGGTGGGCCGCCGGTCCAGCTCGGAGGCCAGAAAATCGCACCCAGTCAATCCACCTTTGCCAGCCCTCGAGGATCTATTGAATACAACCGCCGCAACGTGCGTGGGTTGGGTGAGACCGCGAGCGCGTCTCTCTTGGTTTCGCGGCTCGATCAGCGAGCACTCACCACCTATAGCCAGCCTCATTTCTTCGGATCGCAATGGAGTTCCCTCACCAGTTTCTCGGTCGAGCGCACCAGCGAGAACCCGCTATTTGCCGCCGGACTCGGAGACGCCTCGTTCCAGGTTGAGCGCCTAATAAGTCGGAAGAACAACACGCGCCTGCAAGTCCGTTACGATTTCAACAAAACATATTTGTCGCACTTGCTCGTGCCTGATCTAGTTCTGCAGCGCGATCGCAACATCCATCTCTCCACGCTCTCTGGAACGCTCATTAACGACACTCGCGATAAGCCGCTCGACGCGCACCGCAGCAGATTCAGCACGCTTACGTTAGGCATTACGCCTGAGCCATTTGGATCAAGCGTCACTCGATTGTCTTCGCCAACAGCTTTCGGCTGGGAATGGTAAAAGCATTCTCAAGCAGCTTCGTCCCCACCAGCCAGCTCTACTTTTCCGGAGGGGGCAATTCTTTGCGAGGATTTCCGATTGACCAGGCCGGTCCGGAACGCCTGGTCCCGTTCTGTGGCGTGCTCTCCGGGCAAACTTTAACTCAGTGCACCAATGTTCCGGTGCCGGTCGGAGGCCGTCAACTCTTCATCTTGAACTCGGAGCTCCGCTTCCCATTAGGGATCATGAAAAATCTGGGCGGCGTCATTTTCTACGACGGCGGCAATGTGTACAGCGCCATCAGCTTTCGCAATTTTATGGACAACTACACGAACACATTTGGCCTGGGCCTGCGCTACGCGACTCCGATTGGGCCGGTCCGCTTCGATATCGGCCACAACATCAATCCGGTTACCGGGATTAAGTCCACGCAATACTTCATCACCCTGGGCCAGGCGTTTTAGGAGTAGCTATGAAGTGGAAAGGAATAATCGGCTGGACTGTCGTAGCAATTGGAGCATTCGTGCTGATCGTCATAGTAGGCGGCTACTTCTATCTGCAGACGAACTCATTCCGCAGTTTTGCCATGCGCACAATTGTCAAGCAGGCGGATGAGGCCAGCGGAGGGCATACTCAAATCCAAGGCTTTGATTTCAAGCTTTCCACGCTTACCGCTCACCTCTATGGCATCGTCGTGCACGGAAAAGAATCTGCAAGCGAACCACCGCTATTGCAAGTCAGCTCGCTGACCGTCCGGCTGAAGATT